>CAYZLH010000231.1:0-5051 GCA_964478795.1 uncultured Bdellovibrionales bacterium
ATGTCAGCTCTGAAAGAGAAATAAGTAATTTTTCTCCGAGAAAAATTACTCGCGAGGAAAAACTATTGGCATGTAGACAAGGAGAGGACCTAAGCCTCCCAGACGCATTCCCCCAAAAAGTTACTGAAAGTTTTGCTACAGCATTGGACAATGTAGAAAAAGAATGCAGCCGACAAAAATTAAGGTGCGTTGTGATGACCCAGCCTCATGGGTATAAAGAAGAGGCGAGAGGCGAATACAGAGAGGGTCTTTCTTGCAATAATAGGTGGGGTTTTCCAGCCGTTCCTTTGCCTCCAGGTCTAACCTATGTATTCAGAGACGTCGAACGAATGGGGGCGATTGCTGAGTTTTACAACGATTACGTTAGGACTCGATTTAAAGAATCTTCCGTCAAGATATGTGATTTATCTAAAGGAATTCCTGGGACTGAAAAATATTTTTATGACGAAGTTCATTACACGGAAATGGGATCGAATGCCGTGGCTGATCTAGTCCATAAATGCGTTAAAGAAGAGGTTTTGGCCCTGAAAGCGAGTAAAAATTAACTTTTAGTAAGTTGATTCCATCTCTTTATCTAAATTTTTCAATACGTCTTCAGATACATTGGCGCATTTTTCATCAACTTTAATTCCAGATGCACAGCCAAGGAGGTTTTCAATTGACTCAATGTTCCCAGAGTTAAAGTGCAGGTCGGGGCCGCCAAGCTCAAATCGAATCGGCGATGAGCTTAAATTATAAGTCCATAGTCTAATTTTTATTCTATTCGATTTCGGACTAGTGAACCCTATAGTTGACTCAGAATTTCTAAACTCTCCATATAGGAGAGATTCTTCTCGATCATCTTTCAATTCAAAAAAGACGGGCGCATCGAAAGTGCGAACGTTTGGTTCAACAGCGTATTCGAGACCAATTTCTAATGGAATCCAAGGACTTTCGGCTAGCAGATACTTTTCTGATTGATTCGGCTCATTAAGTTTCAGTTGGAGTATACCGTTAACAAACTTCCTATCTGATTTTTCTGGAAAGCTCCAATTCTCGAGGGGAGGCATCGCAACCTTTTGTCTGTATCTGGAAAGTTTTGGCCCAATGAAGGATGTTTTAATAGACTTAACATATGAATGTCTTTTGTCCTCGTGGTCTCTTGCTCGTCCGGGAAAATAAGAAACAAAAAAATCATCCCCTTTGTGTTCGTAGATCAAGAAAGATTTTTTCTGATAGCGTAGTAAAGGGGATTGCCCTAAACGAGTCTCTCCGTCCAAGAAAAAATATAGTCCTGAAGAGACTACGATTGCTCCAGTTTGTTTGACGGGAGCTGGATCATTGATTTCTACTTCTATTAGGTAAACGCCAGGCGCCAATTTACTGCTTACCGTTTCTTTTGCTGAGGTTACAAGTCCATTCATTTTACGAGAATCTATCTCGAGTTTCCGGGCACTTTTTTGAAAAGGAATCTTCCTCCAATCGGAATCGTTTCTTCGCCAATTTTCTTCTAAACCGTTACTATAGATTCCATCGGGAATAAAACTTTGCTGTTTACCCTTTCTAAAAATAAAAGTGTTGCCGTATGGGGGAGCAAATACGACGCGTTCTAAGTGATATTGCTCGTCTATCTTGGTAATCTCGTCAAGAAACCAGAGGGGATTATCTTTTCCTCTGGCTGGTCCAGAAAAGAAATATGTTTGAAGTGTAAAGTAGTCGAAAATAAAATAACTAGGAGATAGGTCTGGCCAGGCGATTGGATTATGATGTAGAAGGAGTGCGAATCCCACGCTGGAGTCAAGTAGCTGAACGCGCGAGCCAGATTTTACGCCTAGATTGACGGCACCCCAAACAGTATCTCCCTTAGGTATAGACTCTAAGACCTTTTCTTCGTATGCAGAAAATCTAGTCCAACCAATGCTCTGTTTTTTTAATGGAGGAGTATATTTTCCCATAGCAGAGAAGCTAATCAGCAAAATTCCTAACGTTGCAAAATTTAGGCAATTAGAAAGGGCAGATTTTCTTTCGATCGGAAAGGATGTTCTTATAATAAGGGAGGCCGAAAATGTTGCAGCACCAGCCAGCCAAGCTCCAAGAACATAAAGTAAAATTCCATACGCTGGATGTAGTAGGCTTTTATACGCCCCGAGGCTTAATAGATAGAAAATATAAGTTAAGGTGGGGGCTAGACAGGCGGATAGAATTTGATTTCGGTCCTCCTTTCGAAAGGTACGAATAAATGCCAGAAAGAAAAGGCATCCAATGAGTCCGGCATGAGCAAATGCAAAAGTATATTGTGAACCACCCCAAGCGGATTTATATCCGTTAAGAAGCTGAGTCAAATAAGGGGGATGTTGTAGATAAGAGTTGAGAAAGTTTACAAAGTTCCAAAGATCAAATATTCGGAAGTCCATCAAATATAGATACAGAAAAATACCAGATAGTCCGCCCGCAAGAAGTCCGCCAAATGATTTTCTCCAAAATTTTAAAGGCAAATTCAAAAGGTAACAGGAGCAGAGCCAACTAAAAAACGCGCTTAAAGAAATAGTCCATGCGACTAAGTGAGAAGTCGAGGCTGTAGCTGCCCAAAATCCGGCTAAAAACCAATATAGTGAGCTTTGTTTTCGAATAGCTTGAGCAGATAAGCAAATGAATAAAATGGCGGCTAGTGTGACGGCAATATCGGGCCTCGACATAATTGGAGCAACACTGGAAAGCATGCGACCCGAGGCAAGTACCATAACGACCACTCCTGGCAAAAGTGATTGGCTAGAAAATAAAAGTAAAGCGAGAATTCCTATCGCCACAATCGCCCAAGCATTAAAGTTTCGAAAAAATTCGATGGAATCATCTCCAATGGTCCAATTAAAGAACCCAGCAGTAGCGAAATACAGCCAACCATAGTTGTAATAATCTCTAGTGCCATCGAAATGTTTTTGCTGAAGGATCGGTTGCGATTGAGTACCTAGTCGAATTAGTGTGGGGGATGCGGGGTATCCATACTTCTGAAAATTCCAGGTTTGAACGGCTACATTTGCAATAGCATCATCGTCCGTAACGATGGGTGCTTTGCCTAGATAGTCAGACGTCTTGGCTAAAAATGTCCCTAAATAGACGGTTGCGAAGAGAATAAAAAACGCTAACAGCCAAGGGTTCGCATTGTTGTGCTCCGTGTTAATTCCGGGGTTGGTTTTGGATCTGTGCCTCCAAAAAAAATACGGAAAGAAAAACATTATCGGGCCAAGAATAAGTGGAATTAGATATCGCATTTTTTCAGCTCTACAACGAAACGCAAAGATGAAGTACTACTTTCTATTTTATCAGTACGTTTGTACCTGTTTGATGTAACTGAATAACCATAGATTTCTTGACTGCTCCCCCTTGAAAATCTATCTTCGTCACTGAATGAAAAAGAAATGGGCGCAGAGTGATCAGGCCTTCGGAATGCTGTTTTGTGCAGTGTTTCTTTTGTTGTTTCTGCATGCCTACTGGAAACACCAAGAGCTTCGCTTTTGGCAATTGGGCGTTGCCGTTCTGTTTCTACTTGTGGCGCTAATCGCCCCGCAGACGTTAAAGCCATTAAACAAAGCTTGGATGAAGCTCGGCGATTTGTTGGGCATGGTTTTTACCCCCATAATTATGGGCGTATTATTTTTTATCGCCGTGACAGGCATGAGTATTTTAATGAAAATTTTTCGGGCGAAATTTATGCCCATTCGCATCGAACCAGCAGCAAGATCCTATTGGGTAAATCGCGACGAGCCAGTAGAAAAAGACAGACTAAAGTTTCAGTTTTAGGAGAGTTATGGAATTTGTAAAAGAGTTATATCAGTTCATGAAGGTTCGAAAAAAATTTTGGCTAGTCCCACTTTTGCTTTGCTTCTTGATGATCGGCGGATTGTTGTTCATCAGCAGCGGCACCGTGGTTTCTCCATTCATCTACACTCTCTTTTAGTATGCCAAAGATTCTAGGAATTTCGGCGCTCTATCACGACAGTGCTGCTGCTTTACTCATCGATGGTGAGGTGGTGGCGGCAGCTCAGGAAGAGCGCTTCACTCGCATCAAGCACGATGAGCGATTTCCTATGAATTCCATTCGCTTTTGCCTTGAGCAAGCAAAAATTGCTCCGGGCGAATTAGATCATGTGGTGTTTTACGAAAAACCCTTAATCAAGTTTGAGCGCTTGTTGGAGACTTACTTGCGTTTTGCCCCACGAGGGTTTGATTCCTTCCGTAAGGCCATGCCCATTTGGTTGGCGAAAAAAATTTTTCAAAAATCGGAGATGATTGAAAAGTTTCTCGAATTGGATTCTGAGGTGGATTGGCGCAAAAAGATATTATTCAGTGAACACCATTTGAGCCACGCGGCTTCGGCCTTTTTTCCGTCTCCATTCGAAGAAGCATTGGTGCTGACTATGGATGGAGTGGGGGAGCACGCCACAACTTCCGTGGCCATTGGCAAAGGTAATGATTTAAAGATCGTAAAAGAAATTCACTTTCCGCATTCGATTGGCTTGTTGTACTCAGCCTTTACCTATTTTTTGGGTTTTAAAGTGAATTCCGGAGAATATAAAGTAATGGGCTTGGCTCCCTACGGTCGCCCCATCTATGTCGATAAAATATTTAAACACCTGGTGGATCTAAAAGATGACGGGTCCTTTCGCCTAAACATGAAGTATTTCGAATACTGCACAGGCTCCACCATGACGAACCAGCGCTTCGCTGATCTCTTTGGGATGCCCAAGCGCACTCCCGAGCAACAGCTGAAGCAAGAGCACATGGACATGGCGGCCTCTATTCAAGCGGCCACGGAAGAAATGGTGTTTCGCTTAGCTGAGAGTTTACGGAAAGAGTTTGGGCAAAAAAATCTCTGCCTTGCTGGGGGCGTTGCGCTCAATTGTGTGGCTAATGGAAAGCTTTTGCAGAAAAAAACCTTTGCTGGCATTTGGATTCAGCCGGCGGCTGGTGATGCCGGCGGTTCCTTGGGTGCAGCCTATGTCGCTCACCATTTGTACTTAGGTCAGCCGCGGAAAGTAAGTGCGAAAGATAAAATGAAGGGCTCCTACCTTGGG
>CAYZLH010000232.1:0-2888 GCA_964478795.1 uncultured Bdellovibrionales bacterium
CCTGCGACATCCACCTTGTAAGGGTGGCGCTCTGCCAACTGAGCTAACTGCCCATCGCCTATCACGCCGAAACTGCGTTGTTTAGGTTAGGAATCGTTTAGATACCCTTAATTTGGCATTTTCGTCAACCTTCAGATAGCTGGAATAGCAAAAAGAAGTTATAAGCATTCCACACCTTATGAACATTAGAAATATCGCGATCATCGCTCACGTAGACCATGGCAAAACCACCCTTGTAGACGCTCTTTTGAAGCAATCGGGGGTCTTTCGCGAAAATGAACAAGTAGCCGAACGCCTGATGGATAGCATGGATCAGGAAAAGGAGCGCGGCATCACGATTGAAGCCAAAAACGCTTCCTTCAACTGGAAAGGCACCAAGGTCAATATCGTTGACACCCCCGGCCACGCCGATTTCGGTGGAGAAGTAGAGCGAATCCTTACCATGGTGGATGGCTGCTTGCTGCTCGTAGACGCCTCAGAGGGCCCCCTGCCACAGACCCGTTTCGTTTTGAATAAGGCTCTCGAAAAAGGCCTAAAAGTTATTGTGGTTATTAACAAAATTGATCGCCCCGATTCACGAATTGGCGAAGTGGAAAATGAAATTTTTGATCTATTCATCGATTTGGAAGCCCACGAAGACCAGATGAATTATGAAACGATTTACGCGATCGCGCGAAATGGCTTAGCCACTACCCAGCGTCCGGAGAATCATGCTGAAGCCATGAGCTTTAAAGGCAATCTTGAGCCACTTTTCGATGCCATCGTACGGATCGTGCCCCCACCAAGAGTGGAAGCCGACAAGCCCTTTGCCTTTGTCGTAAGTAACCTTTCTCACTCGGACTTTTTAGGCCGAATTTGTGTGGGTCGCATCCAGCAGGGTTCGGTAAAGGTGGGCCAGCAGGTGGCAGTATTGGGCCGCAATGGCAAGCGCACCACCGCGAGAATTCAAGAACTAATGACCTATCAAGGTGCCAAGCAAATTAAGGCCGATCTATTGGAAGCTGGCGACGTAGCTGCTATTGCCGGTGTAGAGCAAGTGGAGATCGGCGACACGATTACCACCACTGATAATATGAATCCGCTGCCAAGAATCGAAGTGGATCCTCCTGCAGTGAACATGGGATTCCTAGTAAACTCTTCGCCCATGGCCGGAAGAGAAGGAAAAGTGTTGCTCTCTCGTGAACTTTTAGAGCGTTTGAAAAAAGAGGCACTTCGCAATCCCGCAATTCGCGTAGAGCCCACTGATTTCCCTGATGAGTTTTTGGTTTCTGGTCGAGGCGAATTGCAATTGGCGGTGATCGTGGAAGCCATTCGTCGTGAAGGCTTCGAGGTAGCTGTAGGAAAACCAAAAGCCGTTTTGAAAACAATCGATGGGGTATTATCTGAACCTATTGAAAAAGCCTATATCGATGTTCCTGAGGATCATTTTGGCATCGTGAATGAGATGCTTTGCCTGCGAAAAGGCAAAATGGTGAATATGGTAAACAAAGGATCAGGTCGCGTACGGTTGGAGTTTGAAATTCCTTCTCGCGGGCTCATTGGAATTCGTTCTCATTTCCTGACCGCTACCCGTGGTACGGGAATCTTGAATACGATTTTCCACGGATATGAGCCCTATAAGGGAGATATTTCGGAACGTCAGAATGGCGCCATGGTGGCCGACCGTGTGGGTTCCACTGTTCCTTATGGACTCTTTCACTTAGAACCTCGCGGTACGCTTTTCATCGGCGCTGGCGTGGAAGTTTATGAGGGCATGGTAATTGGCGAAAACGCGAGAGACAACGATCTTTGGGTAAACGCGATCAGAACCAAAAAACTCACCAATATGCGCGCTTCCGGAACCGATGAGGCCACCACTCTTTCAACCCCTCGGCAAATGACCTTAGAGCGATCACTCGAGTGGATCAAAGACGACGAAATCGTGGAAGTCACACCCAAAAACGTGAGAATTCGTAAGCGCAAGCTAAAGAATCCCACTTAGTCCTAGCACTAGTCTTAGCCAAAAAAGACTGTCGCCTTCCGTGTAACCAGTCTTACTGGATAATTCTACTCGCCTAGCGGCAAGAGTTTACAATTCCTTCACTATTTTTACGTCGTAATTTACCGATATCCTTATAGGCAAAAAATATATTTTACTTTGGCTGAGGTCGCGTTTGCTGTCTCTACAAGAACAATCATTGAAATATTTCCGCAAGAATTGGCATTATCTCTACTTCGTCCTTGCGGCCATCGACATTATTGCTCTCATCATAACGCTCATTCACAGTCGGAACAATTTTTCTGCCTACGACAATCTTGTCAATGAAAACGCCCAAAATCTCACGGTTCTAGGACTCTACGGAAAACTTGCGGAAAGTGCGCGCAAAGTAAATGCCCCAGGCAACGACATTTTCGAATCAAAAAATGCCCGCTTGGAATCAGATCGCTACCTCACCGCACTCCCGGAATTTAATCACAATTTAAGACAGATCGAATTGGTACAGGACGACTTGAGCCTTTCACTTGCCGATTCCACAGATCGCCAGCGATCCATCGAAAAAGTCAAAAATCACTTCCTGAGAATGCAGCAAGCTGAAGTGAAAATATTTTTTGCAGCCTTGGAAAATAAGATGGAAAAGGCTGCAGTTCACATGGCGGAAATGGATCGCGCCCATGGTGCACTTTTAAATTCCATTGAGGATCTTCGCAAGCACCAATTGGATTTACAGGAAGCAAGCATAAAGATGAATCAGGCCACCCTAAGAGCCTCACGAAATTTTGAGAACAGTTTTGCCCTCTTTCTGTTGATATCCATTTTGGGAGTATCCTACTACGGTTCACGATTGAGTAGATTCATCCGCACCTCGCAGGAACAAGACAATCACTTTCGGCAAATCTACCAAGCACTT
>CAYZLH010000232.1:2898-5037 GCA_964478795.1 uncultured Bdellovibrionales bacterium
ACCACCAGTGCGATCGTGGCCCGCACCGATAAAGCTGGCACCATACTCGAAGTCAATGACAACTTTTGCGATATAAGTGGCTACCAAAAACACGAACTACTTGGAAAGAATCACCGAATCGTTAAGTCTAATACCCATTCCAAAGAATTTTTTCGATCTCTTTGGACTACAATCAACGCGGGAAAGGTGTGGACAGGCTCCATACAAAATCGAAAAAAGAGTGGTGCCCTCTACACAGTAAGTACTGTAATTTCTCCCATAAGAAATACGGAGAACAAGATCACAGAATTTCTCTCGATTCGCTTCGACATTACCGATCAAGTAAGAATTAAAAAGGAACTTCAAGAAGCCCAAGAAATTGCCAAAATTGGCAGCTGGAAATTTGATCTCGGCAATAAAGAGCTTACTTGGTCAGACGAAAACTACCGGGTCTTTGAAATTGGTCTTTCGCGCGTGGGGTCTGACTTATTTAATGAATATTTGAGCTTAATACATCCCGAAGATCGACCAAAACTCAGCGAAAAGTTTCTAGCCAGTTCCGATCGACTCACCGATTTTACCGTGGACCACAAGATCACACTACAAGATGGCAAACGGATGAAATACGTGCGTTGTATTGGCAAAGTCTTTTACGATACTTCAGGCAACCCCCTGTATATCGCTGGCACCAACCAAGACTTGACGGAGTTGATTTTCACTCAGGAAAAACTACGGTCTAGTTTAGATTTTAACCGGGCCATCTTAAAAAATGCCAGGCACTCGATCATCACTACGGACTTGGATGGCATCATCACCGCATTTAACCAGGAAGCCGAACGAATCCTTGAATATACTGCCGACGAAATGGTGGGGAAATGTTCACCAGGCGTCTTCCACGACCCGCATGAAATCGAGAGCGCTGCCGCAAACCTTAGCACTGAGTTAGGCGTGAAGGTACCCGTAGGTTTTGAAACCTTTGTAGCAAAAGCTAAAATTGGCCAGCACGACGAACGAGTTTGGACATACATCAGTAAAACCGGCCGCAGAATTTCTGTACGCCTCAGCGTAACAGCGCTCAAAGACAATGAAGGAAAAATTAACGGCTATATGGGGATCGGTCGCGACATTTCCGAGTTCTTGGAGATTCAAAAAAATCTGAACTTCGAGCGTGCACGGGCAACTCATGCCTCGAAACTTGCGTCGCTTGGAGAAGTATCCGCGGGAATTGCTCATGAAATCAACAACCCCTTGGCAATTATTGCCGGGAATTTGAGTCTCTTGTCGCGCTATAAGGACGACCCGAAGAAATTCTCGGAAAAATTAGAAACCATGGTCAAGTCTGTCGGCCGAATAGAAAAGATTGTAAAAAGTTTGAAAAAGTTCTCGCGCTCCACCCACGGATCGAGCCACAGATTGGAATCTTTAAGCAAGATTATCTCAGAGTCTCTAATTCTGACTGAGCCAAAGACCAAAAAGTTAGAGATCGTTATGAAACCTCAGATCATCGGGGATCCTCACATCATCTGTGATCAAGTGGAAGTCGAACAGGTTTTAGTGAACCTAATTAGCAATGCCGCAGACGCCGTGAAGAATGTAGAGGATCGTTGGATTGAAATTAGCTGCACAAAAGAGGGTACTGAGGTAATTGTGCGCGTGAAGGATTCGGGTACCGGAATCTCTCCGAAAATAGAAGAAAAACTGTTTCAGCCCTTTTTTACGACAAAGCCAGTGGGTGAAGGCACCGGGCTTGGCCTATCTATCTCCAAGGGAATTATGGAAGAACATGGGGCCCAAATTGCCTTGAATAAGTCGTTTAAAAATACCTGCTTTGAACTGCGTTTTCCCGAACCTAGCAATAAAGGTCTGTCCGCCAAGGACGTAGCGTAGCTTCACTTTCTAGACCAAGTTCGTAGAGTGATCGTAATGTACATTTCTAGAATCCGGATGGTAAAATTGGAAAGTGAACATTGCGATGATAATTTTTAGCCTACTCTATTCGCTGCTGGCCGCTGCGAATTGCGAGCCTGTAGACTTTCGTCCGCAATTGGGCCCTCCCCGGCATCAAGGAAATTCAGGCTTCTGCTTTGCCCATACCTCAGCAGATCTGATTTCGCAATCCTTAGGAAAAAGGGTTTCGGCCATGGACCTCGGCGTGAACTA
>CAYZLH010000233.1:0-5013 GCA_964478795.1 uncultured Bdellovibrionales bacterium
ACAGGTTTGGGAATGCTGCGAATCTGTTTTTGCACATCGAGAATATTTAAGCGAGGCACACCATCATTGTCCACATAACCTTTTTCGCCGCGCACACGTTGATCGCCGCCGGAACAAAATGCATCGGGGCCGGCGCCGGTGAGAATGATTACGCCCACTTGGGAATCTTCGCGAGCGTCGTTGAAGCAACGAATGAGTTCGTTCACCGTTTGGGGACGAAACGCGTTTCTACTTTCTGGGCGATTGATCGTGATTTTCGCAATCCCATCTTCCGATTTTTCATAAATCACATCTTGTAGATCCATGGCCTTATTCCAACGAATATCGGCCGGTAGAATTTTACGATCGGTGTTCTTGCCCATGAGCTTCTCTTTCTTCAAGTTTGAGGAATTCGTTGCCTTCTTTTACCAAGAAATCCGCGGCTTCCAACGGCAAAATATGCCCTGCATTGTGGGCGATTTTACTGGTGGCGCCTAGGGCGGCCATTTCCTGGGCTAAGGCTGCGTATTTCTTATCTTTCTCGCCCGCTAGATACAAGATCGGAACCCCCCGTTCGAGGAGATTTTTCGCCAGCGGAAGGAGAAAGGGGTGATTTCCTTGCCCCAGAGCGCGAAATTGATGGGCTACAGACCCGGGAGAAACTGTTTTTCGCCGCTGAATCCACCCCTCTTTGGCCCCCTCCGGGAGGGCGCGAAAGGAGGCAAATAGCTCTTGTTGATACCATTTTTGCCAAAAAACAGGGGGATTTTGCTCGGCCAGGGCGGCCCACTCCTCATCGGCGAGGCGGCGAATATCTTGTTCTTTTGGGGTGGCGTGGCCAAAACCAGCGGAAATCAGTATCAGACCCCGGAGATTTTTTCCGCGGACATATTCCGTCGCGGCGAGGGCGAGTCTACCGCCCAGCGAATAGCCAGCCAAAATTACGGGGGAGTTTTCTGAGTCCACGGCGGCGGCAAGCTCTTTTGCGTTTTCAGAGAAGCTCTTTTCCTCCAAAATCGACCACAGCCTCGTTTCTGCCGCAAACTTTAGATCGCGCCAGTCAGCAGGGCTGCCGCCCAATCCGTGCAGAAGATAAAGAATCACTTGCCGCTACCCTTTTGCCGAAGACGGGCGTTGGCTTTTGAAGAAACTACGAGCTCAATGATCCGCACACCACGACCGGATGGTGGGGAAAATTCTCGCCAGTCGGAAAGATCGGAAATTCTCGTATAGGAGAGTTGGAAGCTTTTCGCGATCGCACCAAGATCAAAACTCTGCGGAGTCGTGAACCAATTTTCTTCACCGGGAGCTTTGGCGGTGGGCACCACGCGGAAGATTTCTCCGCCGCCGTTGTTTAAGATCCAAAGCGTGAGATCCGCATTGCCAGTCGATTGCTTGAGGAGCGAAAAGGAGGATAGATCGTGCAGTGTAGAAAGATCGCCGAGAATGAGGTGGGTGGATTGCTCACTGGCCAAGGCCACACCCAAACCGGAGGCGATTAAGCCGTCGATCCCGCTCAAGCCACGATTGGAAAAAGTTCTTAAGGGTGCGCCGTTTTCACTCTGAAAATAGGTTTGAAAATCGCGGATGGGCATACTGTTTCCGAGGAACACATTTCCTTGCAGAATTTTTCTGCCCAGTTCGGCATGAAAGTGAGGTTCAGAAAATTCCGTTTCTTCAGCCAAGTTGGCCGCGCGTCTCTTTTGCGAATCACGCGCAACCAATTGCATATCCTCAATCCAACGATTAGTGCCGAACTGCAGAGGCGTTTTGGCCAGGGCCGAGAGCCAGCCGCGCTTCCCGCCTTGTAAAACTATTGCCGGAAATAGATTGGGTTCCCGTGCTTCGCCATTTTCTTCAAGCAGCAAAAGTGGTGCGGGATGTTGCTGATACAATTTAGCAAAAGATTTTCCCGTAAGGGGGGCGCCAATGCGCACGTAAAAATCAGGGGCGGCGATTCCGCCTCCATCTGCTTTGGTCATGGCGCCGAGGATGGGATCCAATTCGTAGCTAAAGCGGCTGGGCGGAGACTTGAGCAAAACGCCGCAACTTTTTTCAGCGACGATGGGGCAACCGGATTTTTCGGAAAACTCCAGCAATAGGTCAAGATCTTCACGGTCAACGGAATTGGGTCCGAGTAGAATCAATGGACGTTCCGCCGTTTTCCACACCTGCTCAAGGGCTTCCCACTGTTCGCGGGAAGGGCCTGAGGCCGAAGGCAAAATCTTCCAGCCGCTTTTTTTCAGTGGTGGCAAATTGGGCAATTCCCCGGTGAGCAAAAAGGGTTCGCGAAATCGCACATTGAGGTGCACCGGTCCGGGCTTGGGCGCCCGCGCCTGACTCACTGCCTGCTCCACCAAGAAACGAGCGTGAGATTCAAAATCCCGATTGGCATCGGCACAGGGGATTTCCCCAGAAAATCGAACTTCACGGCCGAAAAAATTAGTTTGATCGGTGCATTGGTTGGCGCCAGTGCCCACGAGTTCCCGCGGACGATCTGCAGTAATCACTACCAAGGGGGAGTTACCCAAATTTGCTTCCATGATGGCTGGCATATAGTTGCCCACTGCAGTGCCAGAGGTGCAAAAGACTGCGGCGCCCTTTCCACCCTTGTTCATTCCCAGTGCCAAAAATGCAGCGGCTCGCTCGTCGACGGCGGGCACACAGGTTACGCCTGAGGTGTTTTGCGCCGCCAGAATCATTGGCGAGTTTCGATAACCGGGCGAATAAATGATCTGGGAAATTCCGGCCGATACCAGCTGATCCACTATGGCGCGGGCCAAACGGTAGGAAAGAATCTCGTTAGTTTCCATGTGGATCCTCTCCCGTTAGACCTAAGATGTTTTTTAAGAACTGCATCTTTTTTTCCGTTTCCTGCCACTCTTTTTCTGGCGTAGAGCCCTTTACATAGCCTGCCCCCGCGAAAAATGTGAGCTGATTTTTGGCAAAAACGGCCGATCGAATGGCCACCACGGCGGTGGTGCCCCCAGAATCTTGAAATACCAGGGGGCTGGCAAATTTTCCCCTCGGCCAGGGCTCTTCCGTGGCTAAAAACTCCAGCGCCGCCGCCCGGGGATATCCGCCCACAGCGGGGGTGGGGTGAAGGAGCTGCAATAAGGTTTCGCTGTTTTGGCCGCCGGATAGGTGCAGAGGCGTGAAGAGGTGCAAAAGGCCGGGAAGTTCGAGAATGCTCGGCGCCGGTATCTGAATGGAGCGCGGATTAATTTTAAGCGCCTCGAGAATTCCGCGCACCACCAAGAGGTGTTCTTCCCGTTCTTTTCCGTCAAAAAGAAACTGCTGCTTTTCTTCGGCACTCAAGGGGTGACGGGAATCAAAGGCCTTGGTGCCGGCAATACAAGGAATATAAAGCTCCCCTCGCCTTTGTTCGAACAAAAGCTCGGGGCTAGCGCCAAGAAACAATTCTCCCTCCCAGGCGAGAAAAAAGCGGATCGTTTTTCCGTCGGGCTTGGCGAAGAGGCGCTCAAGAATTTCGAGCGAAGTTAGATTTGAAACCTCCCAGACCTCAGAGCGGGCCGGAACAATTTTGACAAATTTCTTCGCCGCAATTCCGGCTTCAATTTTTTGGCAATAGCTGCGCCAAGTAGTTTCATCGGGGATTCGCTGGGAAAGTCTTCCCGAAATTTTTCCCATGCTTGTGGCGGAATGGGTTTTTGCAGCTTCCAAGGTGGCCAGCGCCTTAGCGCTTTCCAAAGCTGAAAATTTGGCCGAATGCTCGAGCGAAAAGTGACGCCGCTCAGAGATTCTTTTATTTACGGAAAAAAAATCACCAAACTGTAGTGAGTGCCCTTGGGCCAGTTCGCGATCAGAGCCACCCGTGGATGCACCCACCGACAAAGGAGTTTCACCCCAACTAAAAAAAATATTTCCCGAAAAATCCGCATAGCCGTAAGCAAAAGGAGAGTTCGCGCAGTTGTTTAGGGCTTCAAGAAATTTCATCCAGTGCTGGTCGAAGAAGAAAAAGTGGGGGCCACGTCGCCCTCACCTAGGGTGAGTACTTCCACTCCATCAGCAGTCACCAAAACGGTGTGTTCAAATTGGGCGGAGAGCGATCCGTCGGCGGTGCGTACGGTCCAGCCATCGGATTCCAATACAGTTTTGGGCCCGCCCATATTGATCATGGGCTCGATGGTAAAGGTCATGCCTTCTTTTAAGATCACTCCGGTTTTTGGTTTTCCCACGTGCATCACCACGGGATCTTCGTGAAAGTTACGGCCAATTCCGTGTCCGCAATATTCTAAAACCACGGAGTAGCCGCGACCTTTCACTAAAGTTTCAATGGCGTGGCCCACGTCACCCAAAGTATTGCCGGGGCGCACCTGCCGAATTCCGGCCCACATGGATTCTCGCGCGGTTTCCACTAATTTTTTCACAGGTTCGGCCACATCACCCACGTAAAAGGTGGCGTTCGTGTCGCCATGGTAGCCATCCAAAATTGGCGTAACATCGAGGTTCACGATATCGCCACTTTGAAAGGGACGATCATTCTGCGGAATGCCATGGCAAACCACTTCATTCACCGAAACACATAATGAAGAAGGAAAGCCCTTATAGTTTAAGGGTGCGGGAATGGCGTTGTGTTTTAGCGTCCATTCTTTGCAGGCGGCATCGAGCATGCGTGGCGTATTGCCAACCACCACCAACTTGCCCATTTCTTTCAAGCAAAGTGCTGCGAGTTTCCCCACTTTTCTCATCAATTCAATTTCTCGGGGCGATTTAATCGTGATCATGGGATCCTCAGTTCTGACAAAATCTGGAAAATGTCTTCGGGCATTTCCACGGGGCGGCCTTTTTCGTTCACACAGCAGTGAAAAGTTTTTCCCGTCACCAATGCCGGAGACTCTTCGCTCGCCTCAACCATGCGGGATTTTTCCAATTCCGGTCCTTTAAATATTTTATACTCAATATTCATTCGTACGCGAGTAAGTTCGGTAATTCGCGACTCCACAATGATGAGATCGTCGAAAAAGAGGGGCTTTTTAAACTGAATTTGGAATTCTGTTAGCGGCAAGTGAT
>CAYZLH010000234.1:0-4981 GCA_964478795.1 uncultured Bdellovibrionales bacterium
GGAAATCGACGTCTCCTTCGGAATTAAAAACTTGGCACGTTTTCGCGGAAACATTTTTATGCAAAGGGGTTCCGTAGCGGGCGTATTTCGTCGAATTCCGTTTGAAATTCCTGATATGACGGCTCTTGGTTTGCCGCCAGTAATCCGTGAAATGGTAAAGGCACCGAACGGACTTGTCCTGGTTACAGGCCCCACGGGATCAGGAAAGTCCACCACGCTTGCCTCAATTATTGACTATCTAAATACCAATGAACGCGGTCACATTATCACGCTCGAAGACCCGATTGAATTTATTCACCCCCATAAAAACTGTGTAATTAACCAGCGAGAAATCGGTACAGACTCCCATAGTTTTACCGCAGCTTTGAAACGGGTATTACGTCAGGACCCGGATTATATCCTAGTGGGAGAGTTGCGAGACTTGGAAACAATTGAGATGGCGCTTTCTGCAGCAGAGACCGGACACTTGGTATTCGGAACCCTTCACACCAACTCCGCAATGCAAACGATCAACCGAATCGTAGACGTTTTCCCCCCTGATAAGCAAAACTCTGTACGACACTTATTGAGCTTCGTTTTGATCGGAGTAATTTCCCAACAATTAGTGTCCAAACGATCGGGCCGTGGCCGTGCTCTAGCCATGGAAATCATGCGCACGAACAACGCGATTCGTAACTTGAT
Source organism: uncultured Bdellovibrionales bacterium (assembly GCA_964478795.1). Lineage (GTDB taxonomy): Bacteria > Bdellovibrionota > UBA1018 > CAIPTA01 > CAIPTA01 > JAKFYM01. The sequence continues at coordinate 682 of CAYZLH010000234.1, forward strand.
TCGCGAAGAGAAGATGGAACAGGTGTATTCTTCCATGCAGGTGGGTCAAGGCGAATCCGGAATGGTGACGATGAACCAAAGCTTAATACGCTTAGTTCAAGAAGGCACAATTTCTGAAGAAACGGCACTAGAGGCCACAACCGTTGCTGACGAGATGATTCGTTTGCTCACAGCTGCCGGATCGACGAAGAAGAAACCGTAAAGGATAAAAAATGCCTGTTTTCAAATACGAAGGCCAGAAGAAGGACGGAGAAAAAGTGAAGGGAGCCGTAACGCTCCCCTCGGAGTCCGAGGTAAGAGTTTTCCTTCGTCAGCAAGGAATTCGGCCTTCTAAGATTGAAGCGGAAAGTATCTTTAATAAAGAAATAAAGCTATTTGGCGCCGGCGGCGTTACCGATTCAGAAATCGCCGTAATGACCAGACAACTAAGCGTAATGGTGAGTTCGGGCGTACCGCTTTTACAGGCCTTTGATATCTTATCGCAAGGTGAAAAAAATCCATCACTAAAGAAGTCATTAACTAATATTCAGGAGTCGATTTCTGCTGGTAGCCCCCTCTGGGAAGCGATGTCTAAACAAAAGGGAATTTTTAGCCACCTTTACATCTATCTCGTGCGGGCGGGTGAATCTGGGGGCGCGCTGGACGTAATTTTGAGCCGCTTGGCGAAGTACTTAGATGATAACGTTCGCCTTGTAAGAATGATCAAAGGTGCCATGGTTTATCCGGCGGCCGTTTTAGTGGTGGGTTTTGGTGTTACCTTTGGATTGCTGGCTTATGTAGTTCCACAATTTGAATCAATGATTGCCGCCTCCGGTGGCGAGCTACCAGCATTGACCAAGATCGTAATTGATATCTCCCATTACGTGTCTACTTATTCCTTGTATATCATTGGCGGCGCCGTCGGCACTTCGATGCTCTTTATGCGCTGGAAGAAATCGCCTGCGGGAAAGCGTCAATGGGATCGCTTTGTATTATCGGTTCCCATTTTCGGTGATTTGGCCATTAAGGGCGCAACCGCACGTTTTGCTCGAACGTTGGGTACAATGCTTACCTCAGGAGTAAATCTGATCGATGCGATCGAAATCTGCAAAATGACCATGGATAATACGGTCATCGAAGATGCTTTATCTAAAGTGAAAGACGAAATTTCATCGGGTAAAACAATTGCTCTACCTCTCGCTCAAGCGAAAATTTTTCCGCCCATGGTGATTCAAATGATCAACGTGGGAGAAAATACCGGTACATTGGATCAAATGCTAATGAAGGTAGCCGACTTCTATGAAGCAGAAGTAGAGGCCGTCGTCGCCAACTTATCCAAACTGATTGAACCTGTAGTACTCGTCGTGCTCGGTGGAATCGTGGCCTTTATTTTGATCGCGATGTACTTGCCGATCTTTAACATGGCCGACGCCACTCAGCAAAAGGACTCCGGATGATAACCGCAGCGAAGGCAGTACTTTCCCTGGATTCAAATATCCATGGGAAGATCTCTGTTTTCTATCTGGTACGGATGCTGCTGATGATGCTGGTTTTGCTCTCCACTATCTTCCTCAAAAGAGAAGTCATGGGGGCGGCGGCGATAGCGCAGATGTATGCAGCGTTAAGCGCATCATTTTTATTATCGGTAATAAACGTTTCATTTTGGCAAGACACGCTAAAGGTTCGTTACTTTATGCCTTCGCAGCTTCTCTATGACCTGCTGCTATCTAGCTATTTGGTTTACCTGACTGGAGTTACCGACTCGATTTTCTTATTTTTGTATCTCTTAAATATTGTTACTGCTTCGCTTGTTTATCAGCTAAATGGCGCACTTTTAGTGGCCACGCTTTCTGGATTGACCTTTGCATTCATCTATTACGCGAATACTGATATGGATGAAGTCTCAGCCTGGTACAACTTGGCCTGGCACGAACTCCTATTTCTGTTGACAGCCCTCCTCTGTGGGCAGTTTATGGATGAAATTAAAAGGCAAAGGCATATGTTGGAGACACAACGAGCAAGCATTGCCGGCCTAGAGCTCCTCAACGACAGTCTGTTAAATGGAATCCCGCTCGGAATTATGTTGGTGGACTCACAACACTATGTGCAAAAAATAAATCTCACCGCATTAAAAATTCTCAAGTTAAGTCACGCTCCCGAAATGCGCATGAAATACTATGAGCTAATTCCCGAAATCAAAGGGATTTTTGATATCTGGCACGAAATGTCTGACACCCAAAAATTAAAGTATCTCTTCAAAGTTTCAGAGAAGTCGCAACCACATCTTTCACTACAAATTGTAAATCTTTCGGCCCAAAATCCAGGTGAAGGAAAAAAGATTGTCGTTTTTCAAGATGTGTCCAAACTTATCGAACTCGAGCAGAAACTAGAATTGGAGTCACGCTTAGCAGCCACTGGTGAATTTGCAGCTGGAATTGCTCACGAAATTCGAAATCCACTAGCGTCGATTTCTGGCTCAATCGAACTGCTTTCCCAACATCTCGAAATTGAAAATCCTCAAGACAAAAAACTACTTGAGATTTCATTACGAGAAATTCGTCGACTTAATATTTTGATTACAGACTTTTTAGAATTTGCAAAACCGAAAGACAACTTCGCCAAGGATTTCTCATTAGCAGTCCTCATTAGAGAAGTAGAAGAAGCAATCCTCAGCAGAAATCAGAAAAAACGGGTTATCTTTCGTAACAGCATTCAAGGGGACATTTTTGTCTACGCCAGTTATGAACGGATGAAACAGGTATTTTTCAATCTATTCCTAAATTCCATCCAGGCCGCTCAGGATAAAGCCGTCACAATTACAGTGTCAGCTGAGCGAAATTCCGAGGAAACAATTAAAATTAGTATTGTAGATGACGGACCGGGAATCTCAGAGAAAATTGCCGGAAAAGTATTCGATCCGTTTTTTACTACAAAAGAAGATGGCACGGGTCTAGGACTAGCCACCGTGGCGCAAATCATTCGCGCCGCTAAAGGCCAAGTTAACTTGAAGCCGTCCGCACATGGAGCACATTTTGAACTCACAATTCCGATTGGTGAACAGCAAGCGGTAAAGGCCGTTTAGAAGGAACGAACTTGAAACAAAAAGCCGAAACAAAAATTCTCGTTGTTGACGATGAAAAGTCAATTCTGGAATTTTTAGAGATCATGCTGAGCCGTGAGGGCTATTTGGTCGAGATCGCGGACAGCGGCGCCAAGGCGCTTGTCCAATTAAAAAAGGCAAAATTTGACGTGGTGATTTCTGATATTTCCATGCCAGAACTGGATGGCATCCAGTTACTGTCGAAAATAAAGCAGGTTCAGCCAGAGTGTGCCGTAATTATTATCACCGCCCACGGCTCCACCGGCAGTGCCGTTGAAGCGATGAAGCTTGGTGCTTCTGACTATCTCACTAAGCCCTTTCAGATTGATGAAATGAAGCTTGCAATTGAAACTGCTCTGAAGAGCCTAGCTCTAGAAAAAGAAAATCGACAACTAAAGTCTGAGCTTGGTCTAAAGTTTTCTTTAAACAATATCATTGGCACCTCGCCTTCGATGCAAGAGGTATTTGACTTGATCAAAAGAGTCGCGGCGACCAAGTCCAACATCATGATCCTAGGTGAAAGTGGAACAGGTAAAGAGCTAGTGGCGCATGCCGTACATGCCAATAGTGGTAATCCTGGATCTCCATTCGTTGTGATCAATTGCGCGGCTGTACCCGAGTCGCTGTTTGAGAGTGAGCTGTTTGGACACAAAAAAGGGGCATTTACGGGCGCCGTTCAGGATAAGATCGGCATCTTTGAGCAGGCCAACACTGGCACTTTATTCCTCGATGAAGTTGGTGATATTCCACTGACGATTCAAGTGAAGCTACTTCGCGCTATTCAGCAGAAGGTCTTTCGTCCTGTCGGCGGAACCGAAGATGTAACTGTAGACGTACGTTTGATTTGTGCGACCAACAAAAATCTAGAAGAAATGGTGGCCAAGGGCCTCTTTCGTGAAGATCTATTCTATCGGTTGAACGTAATTCAGATTCGACTCCCAGCTTTACGAGAGCGTAAAGATGACATTCCCACCCTGGCAGAACATTTTCTTCACCGCTTTAGCTTGGTAATGGGTAAGCCAATTAAAACGATTAGCAAAGAGGCTATCCGTTACCTGCTTAGTTATTCCTTTCCAGGGAATGTACGTGAATTAGAAAATATAATTGAACGAGCAGTAGCGCTAGAAAGTCAGTCGGCCATTTTGCCGGAAAGTTTACCTCAAAAACTTTTGCTTTCTAAAGAAGGAATTACCGCGGTTCAGGATGCTCAAGCGGCACCCG
>CAYZLH010000235.1:0-4935 GCA_964478795.1 uncultured Bdellovibrionales bacterium
AGAATCTTTGCGGCCATCCCAAAGTCCCAATTGAATGGATCCAGTGACCACTAAATAGTTCAAAGTCATGCGGCTATGGTGATGCCAGGCTTTGATCACGCCCGGGTGAATTTTGCTGAAGTAAATCTCTCCGAATTTTTGGAACTCCGGGTCAGAAACCTTGAGCATATGGAAGATCGCGCCGCGATCATCGATGATCTTCTTTTTTTGAATTACCTTTACGCCTTCAATATTGCCTACTTTTTCCATGCTTTCCTTATACCATGGGGTTGTTCCAATGGCTGCCCTGAATTAAGGTAGAGACACTATGCAAGTTGTCATTTTATGTGGTGGTAAAGGCACTCGATTGGCGGAAGAAACCAGCATCCGCCCCAAACCAATGGTCACCGTGGGGGGGCACCCCATTCTGTGGCATATTATGAAAATTTACGGCCAACATGGGTTCGATCGATTCACCCTGGCCACGGGATATTTGGGCGACTATATCAAAAACTTTTTTCTCCACTGGTCGGCATTGAATAGCGATTTCGAAGTGGATCTCGCCACTGGAAAAACGGAAACCCTGGGCTCGGCCAAAAGAGAAAATTGGAAAGTTCGTTTGATCGATACCGGTGCAGAAACCCTCACCGGTGGACGACTACTAAGGCTGAAAGATCATTTAAAAGATACTTTTTTGCTGACCTATGGTGATGGCGTTTGCGATGTGGATCTCACCAAGCTGGTAGAGTTTCACAAAAAACACAAAAAATTAGTGACCATGACGGCTGTGCGTCCCACAGCGAGATTCGGTGGCTTGGAAATTGATGACAACGATAGGATCACGGCCTTTCGGGAAAAACTCCCTACCGACGAAGGTTATATCAATGGCGGCTTCATGGTGATGGAGCCCGGAGTTTTCAAATATTTAGAAAACGACGATACGATTCTCGAGCGTTCGCCCATGGAACAATTGGCAAGAGATGGTCAGTTGATGGCATTCCGTCACGAGGGTTTTTGGCAGTGCATGGATACGATTCGCGATCGCGATCTTTTGGAGAGTCTCTGGGCCTCTGGCAAAGCACCGTGGAAAAATTGGCGGGATTAACGTGAGTTGGTTGCAAACCTACCGAGGAAAGAAAATTTTTCTCACCGGTCATACCGGATTTAAGGGCGCTTGGCTCACGCTGTGGCTGAGGAAACTTGGCGCAGAGGTGGTGGGGTATTCGAAAGACATTCCAACCCATCCATCGCTTTTTGAGGTGTTGAATCTGGGGCGGAATATCACCGATATTCGCGCCGATATTCGTGACCTCGATCGACTCAAAAAAGAGTTGCAGACCCATAAGCCCGATCTGCTCTTTCACTTGGCCGCGCAGCCCTTAGTGCGCGAATCCTACGAAAAGCCGCTGGAAACTTTTTTTGAAAACAGCTTGGGCACCGCCAATGTATTGGAAGCGCTTCGCCTGATTGGTGGTGTGCCCGCTGCCGTGATTATCACCACTGATAAAGTTTATGAAAACGCCGACCAAGGGCAATCTTTCCGCGAGAAGGATCCTCTCGGGGGGCACGATCCCTATTCGGCCTCGAAAGCCGCGGCGGAAATAATTGTATCCTCTTATGTGCGTTCCTTTTTTGCGCAAGGCACGCGGATCTGCTCAGCACGAGCTGGCAATGTGATTGGTGGCGGGGATTGGGCGAAGGATCGCTTGGTGCCCGATTGCGTGCGCGCGTGGACAAAAGGACAGGCGGTGGAGATTCGCAATCCTGGCTTCACTCGTCCCTGGGAACATGTGCTGGAACCCTTGGGTGGCTACCTACTCTTAGGTCAGCGCTTACTGGAAAAACCTCAGGGCGTGCACGGGGAAGCCTTTAACTTTGGCCCCACGGATTCCACCGAGCGCAGCACGGAAACTCTGGTGAAAGAGTTAGAAAAGTTTTGGCCACAGGCCAGTCACAAAAATCTCGCACCAGAAAAAAGTGATGGAAAAAAAGAAGCAAAAACCTTGCACCTCAACTGCGAAAAGGCCGAAAAGGTATTGGGTTGGCGGCCTACGCTTGATTTTGCGCACACCGCTAGCTGGACGGCCGAGTGGTATGTAAAACATTTTCAAAAGAGCTCAACTCTCGAACAATTCACCCACGAGCAGGTGGATAGCTTTTCTCAAGGGATTCTTTCTTTTCCGCGGTAAAAATTTTCCATACGGTGAATGGATTTTCTCTGCGTAATACATTCCGCAAAAAGCGTCGCAAAAGTCGATAAATATACAATCCCACAATTTCTAACGTGAGAAAGGGCGGAGTACCAAGCCGAAGCCAAAGTTCTCTTCTCAAGGCGAAACCTTCGGAAATATCCAAACCTTCCCGCACGGATTTTTGCGTGAGGTTTCCCGGGTGCAAACGAAATCCGCAGCCCAGTTCTGGAAGTCGGGCTACAGGTCCGTTTTCCAGCAATAATATCCACGCCGCCCAATCGGCAGCATAAAAATATTCCTCGGGGAAAGCGCGAAAGTGTTTTCGCACAAAGGTCACGCAGGATGGAGGGCCCAGCACGTTTTCTTCGTGGATCATCCGCCGATAGGCCTGGTGTTTGCCCAAAATTTCTAAATCGCTACTGCCGATGGTGCGACCTTTTTGCTGGCGATCAAAGCTCACCTCTTCACGGGCAGAAGCCACCGCCACTAGGAGCGGATTGTTCTCCAAACAATTTACTTCGCGCGCCAGGGCACCCGGCATCACCCAATCATCATCGCAAAGCAATTTTACATATTTGCCGGTGGCCTCACTCAGGCAAAGGTTCCAATGTTTGGCCATCGGTAAAGTTGCGCCCCTTTTGCGATATTTCACCTCTGGGTATTTTTGAACCACCGCGGCGCTAGCATCCGAATCACTATTTTCACTCACTAAAATTTCCACAGCAAAGGGGGGAAGGGGATACAAACTTGCCAGCGCTTCCTCGAGGAGGGCGGCTCTTTGACACGTCGGAATAATTATGGAAAGTAGCGGTTCTTTCATTGGTTCCCTAATGTTCAAATGATATAAACGTTCCCATGAATAAGCCAATTCCTTTAATTGATGTTAAGGCCCAAAACGAACCGTTAAAGAAAGAAATTTTGGCGGCCTTTGAGCGGCTCATGGATGCTTCCTCTTTTATCTTAGGAAATGAAGTTGTTGCCCTGGAAGACGAAGTGAAAGCCTATACCGGTATTTCCCACAGTATCGCTTGTGCTTCCGGTACGGATGCATTGCTGCTGCCACTGATGGAAATGGGTGTTGGTCCTGGTGATGAAGTACTGGTTCCTTCCTTTACGTTTTATGCTACCGCTGGATCCGTGGCTCGTCTTGGCGCCACTCCGGTCTTCGTGGATAGCGATGAAACTTACAACATTTGCCTAAAAGATCTCGAACGGAAGATCTCCAAAAAAACAAAGTGTATTATCCCCGTGCATCTCTTCGGGCAGATGGCCGACATGGAAGCGATCAACGCAATGGCGCAATCATCCTCATCACCCACAGCGCCCGTAAAAATTTTGGAAGACTGCGCCCAGAGTTTGGGAGCTGCCCTGCACGGTAAACAGGCCGGTACCTGGGGTGATTATGGGGCATATAGCTTTTATCCCACCAAAAATTTGGGCGCCATGGGCGACGCAGGTTTGATGTCGGCTAAAGATTCTGAGACTGCCGATCGTTTAAGAATGATCCGCGTGCACGGATCCAAGCAACGCTATTACCATGAACTAATCGGGGTAAATTCTCGCTTGGATTCGCTCCAGGCTGCAGCGCTGCGAATTAAACTGCGCAAACTTCCGGAATATGAAAAAGGGCGCGAAGCTTTGGCAATGGCCTATATTGCCGCATTTTCGGCAAAAAATTTAGCCGAGGAAGTAAAACTCCCAGTGGTTGGAAAAAATCGTAAACATGTTTGGAATCAGTTTACGATTCGCGCCAAAAAACGAGATGCGCTGAAGGCAAACTTGCAAGAGCAGAGCATTGGCTCGGAAATCTACTATCCATTACCGATGCACAAGCAAAATGCGTTTTTGCTTGGCAAGTCTCCCGTGAATTTGCCGATGTGTGATGCGTTGGAGCAAGAGGTATTATCGCTGCCGATGTATCCCGAAATGCCGATGGAGTCCGTGGAACGAGTCGTAGATTCCATCGCCAAATTTTACCGCAAATAATACTACAAGTTCTTTTTGGCGGCGGCGAAAATCTCTTCGATTTGCTTGGCGATTTTTGCTTTTGTTTTATCTAAATCACCCGCCGACTTTTTCCCCGTAAAGCGCAGCTGATCCAATTGATCAAGAACCAAGGAGATTTGGTGAAACAAAGGAGCCGGTAGCTTTATTTCCCGCCACAGGTTTTCGAATTCCGCTCGAGTAATTCCTCGCGGATTGCTCTCTAACAGTGCCTCACCAGTAGCATAAAGAGCCTCTTCAAAGGAGTTCGTCCACTGTATGTCTTTCGTATCTTTCCCTCTTTGAAACTCTGCTTTGGCTTCGCTTAAAGGGTCCTTGAGGAAGTCCAAAACAATTCCACTAGCTTTTAAACGATACCAACGAAACAACAAATAGAAGTTTAGCGCTAGGAAGAGGATCAGCAGAACTCCGAGAACTTTTTTCAACGGAATTTTTCTATACAGTTCGGGATCTGTGATCATGGCCAGAGTCTGTTGACCAGAAGAAGTACCTGGCGACTGTCCAGGCGTGAGATACTGATTGTTGGGAGTGGCCCCAGCGGCATTTTCGGTAACTTCAAGTTCGAGAGGTGCCGTGCTCACAGTTTCGTAAGTCTTCTTTTGCGGATGAAAGAAGTTCCATTCGATGGTCGGGATGGTGAACTTTCCCGGTGTGCGCGGAATTGCGGTCACCTGAAACACTTTTTGAGAATGCAGGTCTCGGCGCATTCCCATGGGAGTACTGCCTTTGGCGCCAGTTTTCGAGTCATAAATTTCGAAAC
>CAYZLH010000236.1:0-4915 GCA_964478795.1 uncultured Bdellovibrionales bacterium
GCAGGTAGTTAGCTCTGTTTTTTGCTTAGAGTTGTTCGCAGAGTTTCGAGATCCCGCTCGATACGATCCAGCACGATCGCGGCCTCCTCCGAATCAGGTTTTTCCTTAACCGGAATCGATAGCTCTTGCATGGTAGATACGATGATGCCGATAAAAAGATTTAGGATGGTAAATGTAGCGACGATAATGAAGGGCACAAAAAACATCCAAGCAAGCGGGTGTGTTTCCATCACTGGCCGCACAATTCCCATCGACCAACTTTCCAGGGTCATCACCTGAAAGAGAGTGTAAAGGCTCTTACCGATGGATCCGAACCAGTCTGGGTAAGCGGTACCAAATAGCTTGGTGGCGAGAACACCTGCGGTATAGAAGAAGATCGCCATAATCGAGGCTACCCCAGATAGGCCGGGGATAGAGTGCAGGAATGCTGCAACTACTTTTCTTAACGAGGGTACTACAGTAAGCAATCTCAGTACTCGTAACACTCTCAGGGTTCGCAGCACCGACCACGTTCCCGCGCCGGGCACAAGGGCTATAGCCACTACTAGAAAGTCGAAGATATTCCAGGCGCTCAGCCAGAAGCGAGTTCGATAAACCACAAACTTTATCAAAAGCTCTAAAACAAAAATTCCCAAACAGATTTTATCTAAAAAAACTAAGAAATTCCCGTAACGCTCCATCAATCCAGGCGAAGTTTCAGCTCCGAGGATCAAAGCATTTACAAGAATCACCACCACAATGAATGCTTGTACTTTCGGTGACTCCACCCAAGTGCCAAGCGCTAGCCTAAAACTCGAAATGTCGTTCTGGGTTTTGAGATCCTCTAGTTCTTTGTACGTCATCTTTATGCCTCTATTTCTCTGGGAAACAGGCCTCGAGACTAATACGGCTTTGGGGTCTGGACAAAAGGAATTTTCGGGGCCTTTCACTCTAAAGGTTCGTGGGAATTCCTTGCCCACTTGCTTAGATTGGCGTGATTGGAACGGGGCGGAGCGTAATTCTCTTTCTTGAAAATATCACTTTTAAAGTTCGCAGCCCCCCTGTAAAGCTCAATCATCGCAGGAAATTAATTCTTCTGCGGATGAAAGGTTTCAATCCATGTTGGCAATTACTCTCTTTTTGATTGGCGGACTGGCTGCACTATTGGTTGGTGCCGAATTTTTGGTAAAGGGAGCCTCCAATCTTTCACTGCGACTGGGCCTCTCGGCCCTCGTGGTCGGGCTCACCGTGGTAGCCTTTGGCACCAGTGCTCCGGAACTAGCCATCAGCCTGTTCTCTGTTCTGGAAGGGAAAACCGATATTGCCGTTGGCAACGTAGTCGGAAGCAACATTTTCAACGTACTCTTTATTCTCGGCCTCTCCGCTGCAGTGGCGCCACTTGTAGTCAAAAGCCAGCTAATCCGCTTTGATGTGCCCATTCTGATCGGTGTATCCTTACTCACCTGGCTACTGGCGCGGGATGGCCAGTTCGACCGAGTGGAGGGTGCGGTATTGTTTGCTGGTGCCATTTTTTACACCACTTTCCTGATCTGGCAGAGCCGCCGAGAGACAAAGGAGATCGTTGAAGAATACAAGGAAGAGTTGGAGCAGGCCCCCTACTCGAGCAAAAAGCCGACTCCTCAATTGACAGCGCAATTACTCTTCATCGCTGCCGGACTCGGATTGTTGGTTTTTGGCTCCAGGCTCTTCGTTTCCGGCGCTGTGGATCTGGCGAAAATGATGGGAGTGAGCGATCTGGTGATCGGGCTCACAATCGTGGCTGCCGGCACTTCTCTTCCCGAGGTGGCGACTTCCGTTTTGGCCTCAGCTCGCGGTCATACCGATATTGCCGTGGGTAATGTGATTGGCAGCAATATTTTTAACCTCTTTAGTGTTTTAGGCCTAACCTCACTGGTAGCGCCCAGTGGACTTCCGGTTTCGCCGGGCACGATCTCCGTGGACCTGCCGGTGATGTTAGGAGTAGCCATGATTTGTCTGCCTGTCCTCCATACTGGACTCCGCGTTTCTCGCCTAGAGGGCGTGCTCCTTTTTGGCCTCTACCTGGCCTATACGGCCTGGCTAGTGCTAAACCAGGGCTAACCTAACCTTCTAGTATTCCGGGGACTCGATTGGGAACAATCAAATACATCTCCTCTCCACAGGAGCTTCACCCTGGGGATATTTTTCTGGCTTCACGCAAGGAGAAGCCTTACCGCTTCAGCGGAAATTTCCTTTAGCACTATCTTCGCTCTCAGCTTAGCATTGGGAGCCGACACCTTCCTGTCATTTAGGCATCGCTGCTATTTCAAAACTAAAACTGGAACTTTACTACCTCTGACAATTTGACGAGTAATGCTGCCGCCCATTAGTGCAGCCATAGGGCCAGCATCTGCGCTAACAGCAACTAAATCTATTTTCTTCTTTTTCATGTTTGCGAAAATCAAATCAGAAGTTGCCTTAAATTCAGAGGCGACAATGACCTCTACAGAAATGCCCGCGCGATGACACTCTTGCTCTATCCACGTTTTCATTCGATTGACTTTCCGTCGATAGGCGAGAATATTCGAATTGGATTCATCTAAAGACCATTTGTAAATTACATCAGCTTGATGAAATACAGTGAGGTCGGATTTCAGCTTTTTGCAATATGCTACAACAGTTTTCAGATGATTTTTTGAGGTTGGACTAAAATCACTCGCGTAGAGGACATTTTTAATTTTGGGCGCTACTTTTGTTTGTGGATTAAAAATCAATAAACTCAATTTACTTCTGTGAATCGCCGTCTCTGCGAAGCTTCCGATAACGAAGCGCAGATAGCCCTTTCTGGCATGCGTGAAAAGACCAATTAGATCTGCACCACGCTCAGAGGCAAGCTTCAAAAACTGGTCGACAGACTTCGTCGTTGATATCGTGTGATGCTCGACCAGATGAATTTTTTTATCTTCAACTTCTACTCGAGCTTTTTTGAGCTCTCTTTTTATCAACTTACGCGGATAAATATTAAATCGTTCTTCTTCGGGAACATCAAATGCCAGATTAAGTGAAGGTTCAGTACGATTGACTACAAACCCCACCTCAATGCCTGCGGAGGATCCTACGAGTTGCCTAAGTGTATTGTACATGCCCTTTACTCTCGCTGTATCTTGATGAAATGGTTCAAATGCCCAGAGTGCTTTCATGGCCTATTCTCCTTTTAAATGTTAACTTTCTAGCGACAAACTTTCGCAGCTCCTCTGCCCAAAGTACCAAGCTTGCAACAACCCCAATAGCAAAAAACTGCTCAGCTTCGATTGGCACTGTATGGAAGAATCGACTCAAAGGTGGCCAATAGATCACGGCGACATGAAGCAAATTTCCGATTACGAGGCCGCCAATAAGCCATGGGTTCTTCAAAACGTCCCAAGAAAAGGCTGAGTGAAGTGCCGAGCGACAATTCAGCACATTAAACCATTGGCAGACAACGAGAACTGTGAATGTTTCCGTTTGCACCTGCTCGATTGGAAGGCCTTGGGAGCTCCGATAGGCAAACCATCCAAAGGTTGAAACAACAGAAGCCAGCACCATTAGCGGTATCCGTGACAAGAGGGCGCGATCCAAGAGTGGCTGATCAACCGGGATGGGGGGACGTTGCATTTCATCACCCTCCGCAGGCTCCATGATAAGGTTTACTGTTAACGCACCTTCGGTGACTAAATTGATCCAGAGAATTTGCACAGCGGCCAGAGGTATTGGGTAGCCAAGGATCAGGGCTAGGAAAAGCACAACAACTTCGTCAATTGAAGTCACAAATAAAAATAAAATTAGCTTTTTGATATTTTGATAAACCAGACGCCCTTCAGATATTGCAGCAACGATTGTCGAAAAATTATCATCTGTAATTACAATTTCTGCGGCCTCTTTTGCAACTTCGGTTCCGGTGATCCCCATGGCGACACCAACATTCGCACGGACCAAGGCAGGCGCATCGTTGACCCCATCGCCGGTCATCGCAACGACATTGCCCTTTCTTTGATAGGCCTCTACGATTCGCAGTTTTTGCGCAGGATGAACCCTGGCAAAAACGCTGATGTGATCAATTTTCTCAGCAAGGGCTTCATCTGAAAGAAGATCAAGTTCTTGGCCATCGATTGCCAAATCATTATTTTGGCTTATCCCAAGCGATTTTGCGATGGCAAGGCCTGTGGCCTTGTGATCACCTGTCACCATGACAGGCCTAATCCCCGCACGTTGACAATCACGAACAGAGGCGGCCACTTCATCCCTGGGAGGATCGAGCTCACCGATCAGTCCTATTAACGTAACCTTTCCAGAAAATGGCGTAAAACCCTTTGATCCATCGATGTAAGAATCGCGAACAAATCCCACTGCTAAAAGGCGCAGAGCCGAAGCCGCCATTTTTTTAGAAGCCTCTTGCACTTCGCCGCGCAGATTTTTGTCCAGCACTTCTATTTTATCATCGTGATAAACGGAGTCACATAGCTCTAGCAAAACCTCGGGTGCACCCTTTAGATATACGATACTCTTGCCCTCGACTGAGTGTTGAGTGGCCATCATTTTACTGTCTGAGCTGAAAGGAAGCTCAGCTATTCTAGGATATTGATTTCGAATCGATGCTGGGTCTAATCCGCCCTTGGCAACGAGCGTGAGAAGCGCCCCTTCCGTCGGATCACCGACAATCTTCCATTGAGACCTTGAAGAATCGGGGCTGGTCTTTGAGTAGAGAAGTTGAGAGTCATTGCACAAAGCACTTGCCTCAAACAGCTTCTGTAAGGTTAGATCCACATTAGGCATCAGCTTGTATCCGCGCTCCATGAAATAGCCCTCAGGCGCATAGCCAACACCCGTCACGGTAATTTCTCTTTGCCCGGCTGGTAAATAGATGGTACGGTGGGCGCGAGCAAGGTGCTTGACGGCTAGATTTTCCACGCGGATTTTT
>CAYZLH010000237.1:0-4055 GCA_964478795.1 uncultured Bdellovibrionales bacterium
CTGAAACCACCGGCCACCATATGGTTTCCTATTCCCATCCTCTCTCGGAGAGAGTCATCAGACAACGCTTCTTATCGAAGGAAGAGGCGTTTCGCTTTAAGGAGGAAATTGAAAAAAAGTTCGTCTGCCGCGATGTAACCCTCCTTCATGGGCTAAAAACATCAGAATATATGCAGTACTATTTAAAAAAAGTAGAAAAACCAAATTTTGCGAAGATGAAGAAAATTTTCAAAGATTTTTATGAAACTTTCTCAGAGTTCCAGCCCCATCAAATTACCCAGCCAATAATCGATCTATGGTTCAAGCAGCTAAAGGATGAAAATAATTATGCCGATGCGACCATGTTCAGAATAAAGGGGACTACAAACACTTTTTTCCTATTCCTGATTCGGGAAGGAATCTTACGGGAAACCCCAGTCGTGGAAAATAAATTCGATACTTATCAGTTTCCAGAGAAGAGAAAACGAAACCTCTTAAGCGAAGAAGATTTCGCAGAAATCCTAAAGGAGGCTGAGCGCATAAATTCTGAGTACCTCTATCCTGTACTCCTCACGCATATAGAAACGGCTGCAAAAACCACTGAAATCCTAGATTTAAAGTGGGGTGATATTGATTTACGCATGGGAAATATTCGCTTTATAGCGCGGCCCCGCACATGCGCAAGAACCGTGAAAATTTCCTCCCAGCTTAGGCACATACTAGAGAAGAAAAAGAAAATCTCGGAATTTGTTTTCACCTGCCCCTACCACGAACAATTGAACGGCAATAAGTTTGACCGGCTGAAAAAGAAATTTAAGCTGGAAGCTTCTTTTCAGAAGCCCTGGAACCCTTGGGACATTCGATATTCCTATGCCCATCATTTTTTGCAAAAAGATGGCACCGTGGAAGCCCTTCAGTTCATCTTGGGCCACCACTCGCCAAAAGAAACCAGAAAACGCTATGAGCACTTTTTGCCAAAGGAAAAAAGCGCGCTCTAGCGCGCTTTTTTTTGAATTAAGCCGCTTACGATCCTTTCGGAAGGAATTTTACGATGCTTCAGGAATACTTTTTACGATGCCACTCCCCGAGGCATTAGCTCCCAAACGTATGATCCATCGTTTAACTCCGTCAGCTACGATGATCGAGGGGAGGCCTAGTATACGATGCGGAGAAAAAATTAGAAAAATTGGGGCCAACATCACCCCCGTACGATCCATCGAAATTTCGCTCTCTGTATGATACATCAAAAATTGCTCTTTACGATGTTTTCATCCGATGGAGTTAACGCCCACTTGTACGACGATTCAGGGGGCCCCTGATTTATGATAGTGCAAAAAAACCGAAAAAATCAGGCCGTGTTCGTGGCGTTTGTCAGTGGAGTATCTCCGGCCCATCATAGGCCCGAGTTTTAGTATATTCGGAAATTTTTGGACAAATTCTGGACAGCGTGCGGGGATTTGTCACTTACACGGGCAGTTGTAAATGTTCTCACTTCCCGTGAATCATACTTCGGATTTGGCCATCCAATTGAGCTATCTCGATATGAGCGAGCCCACCTTTATAATTGCCGCCTGAGGACTTGGGGGTCGAACCATCGATGATCCAAAACCCGTCGTCCAACTTAACCTCGAACGGTCGCTGCTCTAAGACGCGCTTTCCGTATGCCTTCTCAAGAACGACTTCAGCAATTTTTTTTGCCGTTTCTGAATCAGGAACATACGCGGCATGTTTTGCGCCAAAGGCGTGTGCTGCCGCGGAGTTTACCAAGAGCCAAATTGAAAGAATCTTCAAATTCATCTTATTACTCTCTCCTTACCAGTTATTGGATCGTAGACTTAGGCTCTTGCCCATTCGTGTCTACATAAATCAGCGGGTTGTTCTTCCTGGCGCACCGGCGTTATTTATTGAAATCAGGTTCTGGGCCAGATTCGGCATTTATATTTTTACCAACGGAGGAATTTTTTATTTTATAAAAAAAGTATCCCCCACCAATAAGTAGCCCAATGAATATGATTAGTGTCGCCATCATTATGCGCTTATTGTTTAGCATCATTTCACTCTCAATCTTACATATTCTGAAAATGTCATCCCACTTTGGGCTGCCTGAATTCCAAAGTAATTAGACGGGATATCCTCATGGTGGAACGAACTCCTTCTTTCGCCCTGTTTTGTGCTACAAGCTTGCTTCAGTTCAAATCCCGCAGCCAATAAAAAAGTCAAGTTGTCGCCGGCGTGACGGACGATCTATTGATATTCTAAAAGAAGGTCGATTGGGGCATCTTCGATTTTGCCATCGTTTTTTACGAGAATGCCATCGGCAAAGACTTTTCCGATTCCATTTGTCGATATGTAATTCGGGAACCTAAAGGTCGGATAGAACGCTTGCGCAACGACTAAGAGGGTTCCGCCTTCTATCTCTGTCACATAAGTAGTTAGAACGGCCTCTTGGCCGCCAAGCATGACGCGCTCGGGCTCTTGATCATGGAAAGCCGCCAGTTGTTCCCGACGGAGCAACTTGAGGCTCTCCAGCTTTTCTAAGACGGCCGCACAGATCGATCGTACCGGTTCAGCGTCACCGCTTCGCCCCCGGCAGCTAGCGATCCCAAATGAGATTCTAGGTGCCAATGCTTATTTTCCCCTCAAAATCGTTTTGCGGATGTTCCCGGCCTTGAATACTACTTTTCCTTTGGGGGTGATGCCTAACTCAAGCTTTTTTCCCTGCTGTGAACCAATCGAGATCCGCTTACTGAATGGCTCAGGGAATTTACCCCCGCCAATTCTGAGAAATCTGTTGTTCACGAGCCCAGGCGCAGCACTACAAACGGCCTGGCCCACAGTGTATCCAGCTAGTGTACCTTCCACAGCACTTGACACTCCCTCATCAGGATAAACTTCAGCATCTGGGCTTTCAGGAGCATTCGCTACGTTAGATCCAAGAAGACCACCAATAATCGCCGCAGCAATAAGCAGTGGGTTTTCACCATCTGGATCCACATAGATTAGCGGGTTGTTATTGCGTGAACCGTAGAGGTTCAGGCCGCCCTCAATTCCCGAAGGATCCTGGCTAGTGAAGGTTCCGGTATTCTGGTTATACTGCCTTGCAAGGTTATCCCAATTTTTTGTTGCTGCATCAAAGGATAACCCTTGCCAGCCATACATCACGGGCGAAGCGGTAGAAGAAATTCCAACATTGATATTTACCTCGCCAAAAATTCCAAAGCTATGGAAATCACCAGCAACCGGAGTGTTCAGCACTGACCCAAGATTATCTGTGATGTAAGCCTTGCCCACCCCATTTTTCACTTCGCCTAGATGCTCGGCAACGCCTTGTCCATCAACATATGTCGTGATGGTGCCATCTCCTGCTTTGCCTAATAGCACTCGATTTTCATCAGCGAGATGCAAAAAGCTTTGAGTATATTGTGTGCCGTTGTCGTTCACGGCTTTTGCCACCAAGCGGTCAAGAGCATCATATAAATAGGTTACCGAGAGATTACCTGATTGGAAAGTTGCGATTTTTCCATCAGGTCTATATGTGTAATTTTTTACCTGGTCACCAGTAATTTCCTTCACTCTTTCACCGTAGCCATCCTGATCCGCCACGAAGCTAGAAACGCCATTATTTATCAAGAAATTCGAGACAAAAGTGGCTGGTGTGCCGATGGTGGAATCATCGATCGCGTTGCCAACCAGATCGTATACAAATTCTCTATTGTATTCGGGAGCGCCTTGCATTCCCTTGAAATCACTTTTTACTAGTTGATCGGTTTCGTCATAGGAAAGATCATAAGTACCAAACTCTCTCGCCATCTTTGTGATATTTCCAGCTAGGTCGTAGGAAAGGGCCTGCATCACAGAATCTTTTCCTTTCTCCTTCCATTGGATATTTATGATCCTTCCTAGCTGATCATAATTCCATTCACCCGTAGTGCCATCGGAATGTGAAACTTTAGATTTTCTCCCAAACCCATCGTAGGCGATAGCTGTCTTCAAGGCACCGGCATTGATTCCAGTTAATCTTCCCGCTGAGTCATAAGTTTTAGTATAAATTAGACCTCGATTATTTCCAGAGATCC
>CAYZLH010000237.1:4065-4892 GCA_964478795.1 uncultured Bdellovibrionales bacterium
CGTCTCTTGTAACTGAAAACTCATCTTCAATTAATTGCTTTGGATTTCCACTCTCCGTTGCAAAAACTGCAAACTGAGTGAGAGAATAGGGAGGAAGCACATCTCTTGAAAAGTAGAGATCGGCGATAGAGTTAGTGGCTCTAGCCATTAGATCTGCATCTATCTGCGGGCTGTAGGAATAATTTGCTTCGTCCTCGATGGAGTTTCCACGTTTCAGCGTCTTTTTGACCATGCGATCAAATCCATCGTATTCGAATTCAATCGATCGATTGAAAGCATTGCCTCTTACTGACTTATGTTCTTCCTTCACCAGCCGATCTGCGGCGTCGTAGAAGTATAAAATTTCCCTTTCTACTTTTTGTGTTCCTACAACGGAAGGCCGAATTTCTTTTATCTTTCTGCCATTCCCGTCGTATTCAAACCTCGTTATATTGCCGATGGCGTCTGTTACAGAAATTAGATCTCCTCGTTTGTTGTAAGCAAACTGCGTTTCAGCTCCTCTTGCATCGGTTTCAGAAATTTTTCGACCTAAAGTGTCGTATTCAAATTTCTTGGTTCTTCCCGCTGGATCCGTAATTGCGATGGGATCGGGAAGGATTCTCTTTTTAGAATAGGTAAAAGTGGTCACCCTTCCGATGGGGTCCGTTTCTTTTACTAATCGATCCTGCCCATCCCAAACGTATTTTGTGGTCTGCGGAAGAGAACCATCGGTCACGGTTCTTTGCACAACTCGTCCCATCACATCGTATTTCGTAAAAGAATCCGGCCCATGGGAATCTTCTATGGAAATCACGCGATCGTATTGATCGTATTTCATTTCCATCACC
>CAYZLH010000238.1:0-4857 GCA_964478795.1 uncultured Bdellovibrionales bacterium
TCAGGCAAAGTGCTTTCTGACTGCGGCAGAGGCTTATGAATTTGCCTCTAACTTTGAGAAACAAATGTCTGGAGGCATTCAGCAAAATCTAACGAAATTGGGATTAGTAGAAACGGCTGGACAAAAGGCAATCGAAAAATATCAATATGATTTGAGCGAATCGAAGGCTGCGGTTAAGAGCGCAAAAGACGATAGAGGTAGGGCACGAACAGAGGCTTTTGGTCACGCCATAGAGGACCAAATCCAAAGTGCTACCGCCGTAAAGAATCATAGTCTTGTTTCTGGGATTACTGGTGAAGTCAATGCCGCTGATGGTGGGAAAAAAACCATTGTCGAATACATTGAAGCCTTGCGATTTGAACGTGGCTACATTGCCGTACACAGCGAAGCCTTACGGTTCGCCAACGATTTTCGTTTAGAAGCGGAAAAGTTAAAAAAGGGAATGCAACAGCGAATTTCGAGTTTTGATCAAGCAGCAAAAGATAGCCGTAGTAGAGCTAATAATTCCACCACGGCCACCGATGACAATAAACCACCAACGGCGGAATCATCCGGCGGATCGGGAATTTCGATGCCCTCCTTGCCCTCTTCCGCTGGCACAGAATCACCTGCAGATTCTGGGACGAGTTCGAGCTATCCCGACGCGGTTGAAAAAACTTCAGCAGAAGTCAAAAAGACCGCTAACAGTACCTTCGATAAGACCAGTTCTAAACAAACGTTGAAACCGAAAGTAAATGCCAAAAATGTAAATCGGGAGTCGATTTCTTACCAAAAGTCGAGCAGCGTAAATATTTCTGGCAGCGGCAAAGGCAAGGAAAAGAAATCTTCTCGTTTTGAGCTAAGCTCCAAAAAATTGAGCGGAGATAGAGCAAACCAAAATTTTGAATCGAAAGGTTCGGCGCTCATTGGGGTACTCCGCGATAAAGCTGCTGAGGAGAAAAATGAAGAAAAAAAGATCACAGATGATTCCCATTCAATTGCTGATGCCGGCGGTGACTTAGAGGAGAAAAAGGATCCTGGCACCCCTGAGCCCGACGAAATTCCTGTAGCCGATGGTGAAACAGATCCAGCAGCTGAAGAAGATGCGACCATGGCGGAAGACGCGCGAGAAACGGCATCATTAGATTCTTCGGAAGTTCAAGAAGATTTGGGCTTCGATCTTTCCACCTCGCTGTTTGATCGGGTGAATCGAAAACTATTTCACGCCTATAAGACTGGACGGGTGATTTATGATCGTTAATTTTTATCGACTTTCGTTTTTGTTTTTTGTGTTGCAAGTATTCGCAATGCCCGTGGCCCAGGCAAACAATCAGGATGCTTGCAAGAGAATTTCCGAGGGTGCGTTGATTACTGGTACAAAGGTTTTGGTCATCGGCGCTGAAGGTTTGATGAGTTTTAATGCGGGTGGAACGAGAAGGGCCTATGAGCACCGTTGCCGAGTGACGCGCGGCCTTGCTTCCAGCACACCGCGTGTGGGCCTGGCTGGCTTCGTGCTAAAAAATTTAATCATTCCAGTAATTGATGAATATAAAAATAAAGTAGAAGTAATTGTGGTTTCTCATTCCGATGCTGGATCCAAGTCGGGCAAAGCCTACCACTGCGCCAAAGCTTGGATGGCGGAAAAGCGCCCAGGTTCTGAGGGCAGAAAAGTTATTTTGGTGGGCCACAGTTTTGGCGGATATGCTTTGCCGAAATTAACGGGGAATTTGGGCGACACTCCCATTGCTGGGGTTCTCTCTATTGATGCAAGGTTAAGCGACGGTCCCCTAAAACCAAAAATGAGAAGACAAGGCAATGTGAGCCGCTGGGAAAATTACTTTCAAGTTCTCCCCCTACGGGGCTACGAAATTGAAGGTGCCGATGTCAATAAACGCGTGAGTGGCAAAGGTCACGGTGGAATGCCCGGACATCCCGAGGTGAAAGCCGCTTTACGGTCCATGATTGGAAATCCTGGAGGTCCGGAAGTTGTTGCCGGATCGGTGCAGGATTGCAAGGCTCTGACCCGACCTGGTCGTACCGGGATCTTCGATCACCAAGGCACCGAGCGCGATCCGGGAATGCGCACTCCTAGCGGCGTTAGTGGGATTGTCGGCGGTGGCGAAGTTAGTGATGGAAAAACTCCTCCAGGGAAAACAGGTGATTCTGGAATTGCCGATGTGCCTGTGCCCACCAAGCGACCGAATCCCACAAAAGATCCAGTGGCAGGTGCCAATCCTGGGAAATGTCCGAAAGGATATGATTGCCATTGGGGATACAACTTGTTTACCGGCCAAAAAGAGTATGTCCAAAAACCCATACAGGATTTCGGTGGTAGCTCAAAATTAGGTTCGGTGGAACGGTCTCCTGCTGCGGCCAGCGAATCATTGGGCGAAGGTACCGGTGAAGGATATGATCGCACTTCAGAAAATGGTTCCAATGGGTCTCGGCTACAGATGGATTCCATTAGCGCCGCCTCAGCAGAGGATATGGGTGACGATACTGCTGACGCTGCCAACGCCAAGGTGGAGATCGAAGCTGCCGCGGTTTCCGGTAGTTTGACTGAAGGAAGTGGCAATACGTGGACAGGATCGGCAAGCTCGCGATCTGGAACGGTGGCCAAATCTTCCAAGGACGCTAAGGGTCTGGTAGTGACAGCTATTCTCCAGTCAAAAGCCACGGAAAACGCAGAAAAAGAAAGTTTGTTCCTGAGGGTGAAAAAGAAAATTCAAGAGCAAATGTCTAACCACCCATAATGGAATCTAGCAGTTTACCTGATAATGCTACCACGGCGGGTCGTGGGATAGCTTTGCCACCTTCTGGCCAATGCGAAGTGCAATTTTCAAGAGATTTGCTCAATTCTCCTGGGTGCTGCACGCTTAAGAAAAGTGTTTTGCCGTCTGGGGAAAAGCAAGGCCCGGTGAGTTCAGCATCGGTGGGTGCTGTGGCCACGAGATAAACATTTCCCGCCTGCTCGCCGGTCATCGGCACATAAAAGAGCCCGTTATTTTTGAAGGGCAAATATTCTTTTTTATTCATAGACGAGCCAGAGATATCGGTCGTGATCCAAAGATTGCCTTTGGGGTCGAAAGCTAGGTTATCAGGGCACGCAAATCCTAATTGCTCACCACCGGCCATAAAGGTGGAAGAGGTAAACTCCAAGCTTAAAGGAGAGTTGTCTTTTTCGGATAACTTCAGAATCGATCCGAACAGATCTCCACGTTTTTTGTTGTTGGTAAGGGCCAAGTATAAATCACCCGTACGCGGACAAATCTCCACGTCTTCTGGACGATTCAATGGAGTGGCGCCAAGAATATGGGCCGCCTCGCGGGCGCGGATGAGGATCTCTGTTTGATCCGCAAACTGCTTTAACAGCGGATTTTTATGAGTGAGTCCCAGCCATTTTCCTTTTTTAAGATCGGCCACGAAAAGGCGACCTTTTTCTAAAGAGTCTTTTGAATCAGAAATAAATTTGAATAGGCACTGATCATTTGCATCGTCGCCCATATACACCACGGGGATTCCGTTTTGGGCTACTCGAACAGTAGCTCCTTCGTGAGCAAAGCGGCCCAAGGCGGTGAGTTTTTTGGCTTTACCAGTTCGCGGATCAATCTCTGTCACCCAGCCATAATGTTCCGGCGGTTGGGGGTAGATCTTATACCAGTCAAAACCTTCAGAAGAATGAAACTCCGGCTTTTTTCCGCTGCGATAGCGGTTCTCACCATAAAATAAATTGTAGTTCTCTTCACAAGTTAAATAGGTGCCCCACGGAGTGATTCCTCCGGCACAATTACCTAAAGTACCAAGTGCAATGTTTGCTCCGGCAATCTCGCGGTCGGCAACCAATGGAATTTTCGCATGACCATCCACCATTCGGTTGTAGGGGGATCCTTTGACCACTTCCCATTTGGCGGAAGAAATGCGACGAACATGATTGATGCTCACACCCGTGGCGCGCATCTCTCGATCCACCATTTCTTTGGTTTTTGGCTTGGATTCATCTTTCCACCCGCCCACAAATAGAGGGTGAGGGGTTTCGTGGTTCACGCAAAGTAGGCCTTCGGTTTCCGAAAGTGGAAAATAGCCGATAAAGTCGTTGTTATAGCCAAAATTTACGCCAGGTGACGTTTCGTCTCCCCAGGTCAAGACTCGCTGGAAGCGCAGCCCCTCACAGACGCGAAATAAATCTTCACTCGAAGGTTTAAGTGGGCGAAAGCCGACGGTTTCTGATTGTGGAAGAATCGCGCAAGAAGAAAGCATCCATGGCACTGAGGATGCTATTCCCAAGGCTACAGAGCCTTGGCCCATAAATTGTAAAAAATCCCGACGAGAAAGAGTTTTGTTCATATCTGAACTCTTATCAGAAAAGGAGCCCGGCTTCTTTTAGGAAATTGTTGAAGCGATTGATGGGGGGCAAAAAAAGGGCCGCATGTCTCAGGGGGTGGTAACCGCCACTGAATCATGCGGCCAAAGAATGCCTGATGACCATTCCTCTTAAAGGATTACAATTCCACCTTTAAGAGGAGGGCCACCTTCATCTTCGTGTTAGTACTACTCATGTCGGTAACCACCCCCTTTCTAGAAGCGTCTAGCTCCTGTATCTTATTCTAGCAAAGAAGGCGCACCGTCACAAAGAAAGAGGCAAAGATGTTTCGACAGAAGAAAAAAATTATCGTCACCTTTCTTCTTGTATTCGGATATTGCAATGCAGCAGTTGCCTGTGATCGTTGGCTAGAGGCGCAAAATCCCAAAGGAATTGTGCTGCTGACTCAGGGGATGAATTTAAAGTCAGAAAAACTTCTGCCGTTGGCGCAATTTTTTGTGGAGCAAAATTTTTCCGTTTTTTTGCCTTCTTTTCAGGGGCATTGTGCGGGTCGAGGT
>CAYZLH010000239.1:0-1659 GCA_964478795.1 uncultured Bdellovibrionales bacterium
ACCCGCTGACCAACAACGACAATAATCCCTTTGCAAACCTAAATGGAGCAAAAGTGGAGCTGTAATGCTAACCATTGCGGCGTTACTTCTTACAACCACATTAGCGTTCGCGCAGGGTGCGAACGCTAATAATCCATCGCCCAAAGCAAAGCGTTCTGGCGCCAGCAGCATGATGGACCCGATGGATTTTTCCTCCTGCGTAAAGGAATCCATCCAAGGATCAAAAGAAGGTAAGTGTGCGGTGAACGAGGAAACCCCTTCCTGCCTCGGTCTCCGAAAATCCTTAGAATACTTTCGCGAGAAAAAAAATTGCATGCAATGGCGAGGTCAGGAATGCCAAGAATGGGGCACTCGCGGAAAAACACAAGCTCATTGGATGTCCATTGCCGCTGGTCACCTTTCAAAGTTTGGGGTTTGTATTCGCAAACGTTACGGCTCCGATGATGACAACGGCATCAAGGCGGCCGCAGCGGACAATCAGCTAATTCAGGCCCTGAAAAAAATGCAGGATGGCGGCTCCACATTGGGACTTCGGGAGGGCGAACTTCTCCCCTTAATACTGGCGGGCGATCGTTTTAGCGTAATTCTCCAAGCCGTACCAATTGCTGATGACTACAAGCCCCACGACTATTTTCGCATCAAAGATGCAGCTGACAATCCGGCGAAAATTGAATTTCTCAATATATCCGACGAAGAGTACCAAGCGAGAAGATCAAGCTATGCCTCAAGTGAGGATCCATTTTATGACTTCGTCGAGGAATACCAATCCGCTGAAGCAACTGTAGTAGAAACAAACGGCCCACCCAAGTCTAACTTGCCCATCGCTGACCCCGTTGTCGCAACGGTTGAGCAAAATCGAATTCCGGCCAACTCCTTCGAATCTCCAAAACCAAAGGTAATGGTCAATAATCCGTACACACTTGGCCTTGATCGCTCCCTTTTTGAGCGCATCAGTATTGTCTACCAAAAGCGCGCCCACGAGTTTCGCACTGTCGACGATCTGGTCAAACGGACAGCCCCACCCGCGCGAGATCTTAGAGAACTCCTCAACCGAGGAGAAACGCTATGATGTTACTCCTTTTATTGCCAATCGCTTTATTTGCCGCCACCCGTGATCTGGATGGAAAAGTAACGGCAGATGCGAATACAATGAACGATGAATTATTTGAAGCTACAGTGAATGTCGAACCCACCTTTCAGCAGAACGAGTCATTCACTGTGCAATCTAACGTGATGTATGGCTGCGTAGATTCCACTTTGAATGGGCGCCAAGATAACATTTGCCAGACGAACCCCAAGGCGCCCGAGTGCGTGGGACTAAAAAAGACTCTGGAGAATGCTACGAACTGCCTCGAATATTTTGTTCCGGCCACCTTAGGCTGTAAAACCTACGGCACTGCCGAACATTCCGCAGAAGACTGGGTCGCCTTTGGAAATAACTACTACAATACACTTAGCCAGTGTGCGGTGACCAAAGCCACAAACGATGAAAAGCGCGAAAAACTAATTAGCCTGACAGAAATGGTGGTTTACGACCCCTCGAATCCAAATGGATTGGGTGGACCGGGCGCCATATCGGGCCTGAATAAATCAGGGGCAATTTCCACTATTTCCCAAACACCTACTGAAGACTTACAAATTCAAAACCTAGACGACGGT
>CAYZLH010000239.1:1669-4817 GCA_964478795.1 uncultured Bdellovibrionales bacterium
GCCTCACGATTAGGCTACCAAACGGGAGACATCATTAAGAGCGCCCAACAGAAAGAGCCTTTCCTGAAGGTGGTAATGGACTCTCCGTTCGTCAATGATCTGAACGTTACAAACCAATCCAAATTCGAATCTGGAATTGAGAATTCCGAAACGATTATCGCTAGGGTAAAAGAGTCTAGGAATTTTAGCGCAGACGCTAACTCCACTTCAGAATCAGATTCACCTAATCCAGCGACAACAACACCGATTGAGCTTACGACCTCAACACCACCTGTTTCGTCGACCACTTCGCCCGTATCTGACGGATCTAACTCACCAGTCTTCGCCGCAGATAGCTTTGAGAAAAAAGTGGAAATAGCACCAGCGAATATAGAAACAAAAAATGACATTTCAAGGAAACCTTTACTGGCCGACCGAATCGCTGAAATTGAGCGGGCCGCTTTAGAAAAAAGAAGAAAGCGGGAAATTGCTTCCACAGAAACCCCTGCTCCAGCAAGCCCCAAAACTCTTAATGCTGCGGAACTAGGCTCTGAAGAAACTTCACTCTTTCAAAGAATTCGGATCGCCTACCAACGACAGCAAAACGGATTGCAGGCCAAAGCCAAAAGTAACGCAGCTCAAATTCTTGGCTTGGATTAAACTCCAAGTTTTCTAATCTTTATCATCCCCACCACTGCTGTCATTCGATGGAATGAATCTCCCCGCGGCAAGACCGCGGGGTATTACGCGTATTTAATAAAAAAAGAGAGAGGAAAAACCTCTCTCTCTTCAGTTACATCATAAAGGAATCTTCGCTTATTCGCCTTCAGTCAAGGCGCTTTCGGTAAATTCTTCGTCGTCGATTCCCTTGTTCAGCTTCAATTCCGAAAGTTCCAGAATCGTGCCGCGCTTATTTTGTAGGTTCGATACGCTTACTTTCTGCGCGCGCCACACACCCTTATCAAATTGTTTATAGCCAGAAAAGGTGCTCACCTTTAGGGGCTTCATGCTCTTATCAAAGGCTTCCGTTTTTCCCACGAGGTAAGTTTCTAAATCCACCCAGACTAAAACTTTCCCATAGGAGCTATCTCCCTTAAGAATATTTTCAATCACGGCAAATTTTCGACCATTTACAGTTTCTTCTTTGATTACTTTGCTATCCACTTTGGTATCAGATGCGGCACCCATATCTTCATAGCTAAGTTCCGAATCCATGAAGCTCGAGTTCTTTTTGCCAGATTGAATTCGGCGAGTCTGTTTGCTGGAAGGAAGGTAGAGCCACTGGTCACTTTGCTTGCCAGAGTTTACGGAGAGCAGTGCAGTGCCTTTCAAATCAGATGGCGTATTAATTCGCACCAGTGCCTTATGCTTTCCCTCATTCCCTTTTCGCTTAATTTCAATTTGGCGTTCTTTTTTCGTGCCATCGGCTTCCACAATCACCATTTTCAAAGTAGCGGTCTCATCTGTGGAGGTCACATTCTTCTCCACTTTCTTTAAAATCTCTTTGGCCCGTTCTGCCGGATTTTCCTTCGCAGCAACGGATACATTAGCGGCAATGGGACTAAAAAGTAGCGCAAGTGCAACACTGGCGGCCACGGCTTTTTCAGACATAAGGTTCTCCTTCGGCTTTTGTTGTTTCTTCCTATCATTCACCAACCACGGTATTGCTACAAGCATGGCTGGCATAAATATTAAATCCCCAATGAGTCCGCCCAAAATAGCCATCAACATATACACGCCAAATTGTTGATTCAGACTAAAGTACGATGCGAGGAACACAAAAAATCCGGCAGAAAGCGCTAACGAAGAATAGAGGCAGAGATTTCCTTCTTGAAACCAGGCCTTTGTTACCTGAATTCGCCCGTGCGATCTCCGCCGTAAAAATTGCAGACGTCCCAGTAGGTAAACGGTGTTGTCGAAAGAAATTCCCAGCGCGATCGAAAAGATCAAGGCGATTCCGGGTTTCACGGGAGTGCCAATTACTCCGAGTGCCGTCATTAGCAAGATGACAGGAAAGAGATTTGGAATGATTGCAGCAAGTGTCCAACGCAAAGAACGGAAAACAAACAGTAAGATTACGCCAATCGCCAATAACGCCTGCCAGAAGCCGAAGATCAATTCTTCACTCAGTTCGTTGTTCAGTACGTGCACCGTGGTGGCCATGGCCGTTGGCGACACGCTCCAGCCAGGCAAGGCGTCCTTGGTCTGAGCCGTTAACTTTGCTACCAAGGCACTCATCTCATTGGCCGGAATGTCATGGAGACGCAACGAAATTCGCGCAGCCCGTCCATCGGAAGTCACGTAGCGCTTGTAGGGATTCTCGTCGGAGAAGGCATACAAAAATGTATATTCGGCCGCTTCTTGCCGGGTAGAGGCTAAATCTCGACCCTGCACCTTGCCGGCCGCACGGAGAAAATCTTGTGGTCCCACCACCGAACCCACACCGGCAATGGTTCGCCACTCTTTCGCTAAAGAGTCGATTTTCGCGAGAGCTTGCGGATCATTCCAAGCATTTTCCTGGTCTTTTTCCACGATGATATCCAAAGGAATCATTCCGCCTAAATTTTTATCGACAAACTCAGTGGTCACGCGCGCTTCGTGACCGCTTGGAAGATCATCAAACAACCGTGGCGACCAATTCATATCGCCAGCTTTCCATATTCCAAACGCGGCAAAAACTCCGCAGCAGGCGAGCACTAGTTTGTGGTGTGCGGTCACAAATACTGCCCAACGAGCGCGGCTTTCCGTCCATTTGCGTACCTTTGGCACGGGAAACAAAATCAAAAGTGGTAAAAGAGCGCCAATCACTACGAACCAACATACGAAAATTGAAATCCCCACCGTAAATCCATATTGACGAATGAGGGGAACTTCAGCGATTCCGATGGCTAGAAAACCCACTGCCGTTGTTACGGCGGTTAGAAAGTTTGGTAACAACAGGCTGGCATAGGATCGAAGGAGCACCCGAATCACGTTGGGATTATCCATGACTCGTTTGGCAATTTCCCAATCGGACGCATAACGCAACATCGTATGGGTAGACATGGATACCACCGTAATCGAAACCAGCACTGGCAAGGTGCTCGTCAAAACAGTGAAGGTCACTCCAGTCCAAGCCATCCACGCCAGCGAAATCACGTTGGCGAGCAACATCAGCACCATGGGCACT
>CAYZLH010000240.1:0-4807 GCA_964478795.1 uncultured Bdellovibrionales bacterium
TGCGGATATTCGCTCTTTGCGGCGAACTCAAAGGCTTCCGCAATATCGCTGCGAATCTTTGCGGTGATTTTTTCGATCTTCGTATCCGCCGAAGGGTCTAAGGCGCGCAATTCTTTCAAAGTGCGCTCGATGGGGCACTTCTTTTTCCACTCTTGAAATTCCGCTTCGGTGCGATAGCCAATGTCGTTGTCGTAATAGGGACCACAATGCTCGCGCCAGCGATAGGTGGTGGCCTCTATAAAAACAGGACCATTGCCTGAACGGATCCAATCCACTGCCGCCTTCGAGGCCTCGTAAACTTCCACCACATTGTTACCGTCGACAGAAATGGTTTTCATCGCATGGGCTTTGGCCAAATCGGATAGCGGACGCTCCGGTTGACGATCGCGCAGATGGGTGTAAACGGAGAAAAAATTGTTTTCGCAAAAGAAAATTACGGGCAGTTTTTTTAAGGAAGCAAAGTTGAAGCTCTCATGCACAACCCCCTCTTCCAGGGTGGCATCGCCTAAAAACACAGTGGTCACCAAATCTCTTTTGGCCGCCTTATGAGCCATCGCCGCACCAACGGCCACCGGCATGATTCCGCCCACGATGGGAGTGCAGGCGATAATTCCAGCATCCACGTCCATGGCGTGCATGGAACCGCCGATCCCTTCGGTGCATCCGGTGGCTTTTCCGTAAAACTCCGCAATGAGTTTTTTCATGGATCCGCCCTTGGCCACATAATGGCCATGGGAGCGGTGGTGACTAAAAATGTGATCCGAAGGCTTTAGCGCTTCGCACAAACCAGCGGCCGGAGCTTCCTGGCCAATGCTGAGGTGAACGGGGCAGCGCATTTCCTGCTCGGTATACTTTTGTGCCACACTTTCTTCGAATTCGCGCACTCTTAGCATCCTCTCTAGCAATGCATAATGAGTTTCGAGAGGAATATTGGCTATAGAGTGATTATTCATATTTTCGTGAGCGATTATAGCTACGCGAAAAAGAGAAAGTCAATAAAACGCTCATGGCGCAGAACGCCCATTTCTAGAGGGAAAAAGTGGAAATTCTCCTGGGAAAAATGGCATTTTTCTCGACTAACCGAGGGGAGCTTTGTGTTTGACTTAGCCCTATGCTTGTGATGAAACTGAGAGCGAAAATACCTTTATACGACCATTTTAGAGTGACATTAACGAAACGATGCAGCCCTTAAACTATGAACGACTTCTTCACGACTACAACGAGGGCTTAAATACCCGTCTGCGCGGTTTTCGCCCCGCAGAAGAATATCTCGACATTTGGGTGCCCGATAACGATCACAGCAAAAGTATCCTGAATTTGGTGGAAGCGGCAGAAATGGGCGGTCAGGATGCTATTGCTATCGAGATTGGCCGCGCTACACTAGCAGAACTAAACCTAGCGGAGCTAGAAAATCTCCTGAAGACGGTGGGATCGGAAGTGAAGGTTCCACAACCAAAGAATGGAGCAGAAAGCATCGTGTTAACCGTAAACTTTTCGAAAAATTCGGGGAATACCCCAAAAACCACGAGCCAAGGCCCTTCGCCCTACCGTCTTAGCCTCAGTGCAAAACTAGGCTCGGGATTGGAGCTGACTCGAGAAGGCGCCCTGAAGGAAACTCCCTCTGGTACACTCGCCCTCTCTAGTTCTTTTGAAGGTTCCCAGCTATTGCTGGCCATCGATGTGGAAACAAACAAGATTAAAGCTGCCCGCTTTTCCAGCAATGAATCCCCAGAAATCAAAGCGCTGCTGGAACTATTTTGCGAGTTGATTGAGGGCCTGCCGGTGCAGGAAGCTGCCGACCACGGAATCATCAAGTTGGAGTATAGCCTTCGTGACACTTCCCGAAAACCAAAGGTAAGTGGAATCATCACGCCGCTAAATGCTGATCCCATTTTCGCCATTCCCACCCAGCTCATCCGCAAACTCTACCAAGATTTCAAAGACAAGATTGGCTACAAAGAGGGCGTAAACTTTTACGACCCCATGCCCAGCGCCGAATGGTTGGCGCTCTCGGAAGAGCAAAAAATAGAAAACGCCCAGAATTTCGCCAACAAATTTGTGGCCAGCTCCCGGTGGAAGGGTGCCGAAATTTCTGTGATGAGCGTGCAAGGCCAGGGCGACACGCGAGTGTTTTGCTCGGTGCAAGGCGAACTTTCCCCCGCCGAAAAAGCGAAACTTTTATTAAACCTAGAACTCAGCATGCGACACAATCTTGAAAGAAGAATGGAAGTCTTTGTGGAAGAGAAAAAAGACTCCAACTCTAAGCGTCGACTATAAGGGGCAACACATGAGCGCAGCGATTCCAGAACACACAAAACTAATTCTCGACGGCACAAAAATTTCTTGGCACGAAGAGCGCGTGAACGCGTGGATGCGTGGCGAACGCGTGGCCCCGATCACCATCGATATGGCGCTCACCCGTGCCTGTAACTATGCCTGCCACTACTGCTACGCCATGTTGCAGGAAAATGATCGCAAGACGATCAATCAAAAAGTTATCTATGATTTCCTCGAAGACTGCGCCGAAATTGGCGTGAAGGGGATCAGCCTGGTATCCGATGGCGAAAGCACTATTTCGCCCGTGTTTGTCGACACCATCGTAAAAGG
This sequence comes from uncultured Bdellovibrionales bacterium, assembly GCA_964478795.1. Lineage (GTDB taxonomy): Bacteria > Bdellovibrionota > UBA1018 > CAIPTA01 > CAIPTA01 > JAKFYM01. Next base: position 2,608 of record CAYZLH010000240.1, read on the forward strand.
CAGTCAGCTCGGAATTTCCATGGCCGTTGGCACCAATGGCATGGTGCTCAATGAGCGTAAGCTCGAAGAGATTCTTCCGCACCTCACCTATCTACGCATCAATATTTCCGCTGGCGAGCCCAAGCGTTATGCCGAAATCATGGGCGTGAAGGAAGAGTGGTTCCACCGCGTATGCCAGAACATTCGCGATATGATGGCCATCAAAAAACGCAACAACTTGAAAGTGACGATCGGTCTGCAAATGGTGTTGATGCCAGAATATGCCGATCAAGTGCTACCCTTGGCCCGTCTCGGGAAAGAGCTCCGTCCGGATTATTTGGTGATCAAGCATTGCAGCGATAACGAAGATGGCGATTTGGGCGTAAAATATTCCCAATACAAAAACCTCTATGAACTTTTGAAAGAAGCCGAGGCGCTTTCTGACGAGGAATATTTGGTGAAGGTGAAATGGTCGAAGATCGAAGCCAATGGCACCCGCAGTTACCAACGCTGCTATGGCGCTCCCTTTATGATTCAGATCTCCGGCTCTGGGCTCGTAGCCCCTTGCGGAATGCTGTTCAATGAGCGCTACCAAAAATTCCACATCGGCAATATTTGCGAAACGAGATTCAAAGATATTTACAACAGCGATCGCTACTGGGAAGTGATGAATTACCTTGCTTCACCGGAGTTCAACGCCCAGAAAATGTGCGGATCGCTCTGCTTGCAGCACAAGGTGAATGAATACCTAGACGCTGCTCAAAAAGGAAAAATCGAGGTCGTGAAGCCCACGCTCCCAGAACCTCAACACATCAATTTCATTTAAGCACAGGGAAACGAAGTCATGATGAAAGTAAGATATTCCTATTTACCCCAACAATTTGCCGATCCGGAGCCGATCTTCGAAGAGATCCGTAAACTCCTGAAGACCGGCGATTTCACCCTCGGCAAAGAAGTAGGACAATTTGAGCAATCGTTTGCGAAATTGATCGGCACCAAACACGCCATTGGCGTGGGCAGCGGCACTGATGCCTTAAAATTAGCCATGGAAGCCGCGGGCGTAAAAGCCGGTGACGAAGTAATCACCGCCGCTAACACCTTTATTGCCACCGTGGGCGCCATTCATGAATTGGGTGCTCGTCCGGTATTGGTAGACGCCACCCCTTACTACACCATCGATGCCACCAAGATCGAAGCGGCCATCACGCCCAAAACGAAAGCCATCATGCCCGTGCACTTCACTGGTGAAGTGGCCGATATGGGCCCCATCATGGAAATCGCCCAAAAGCACAATCTCGTTGTGGTGGAAGATGCTTGCCAATCTATTTCGGCCGCTATTGATGGCAAAAATGCGGGCACCATGGGAATTGCCGCTGGTTTCAGCTTACACCCCCTAAAAAATCTCAATGTGTGGGGCGATTCGGGTGTGATCGTAACCAACGACGATGAAATGAATCGCAAGCTGCGCTTGATCCGTAACCACGGCATGAAGAATCGCGACGAAATCGAAATCATGGGCCGCAATAGTCGGTTAGACACTTTGCAGGCCATCGTGGGTAACTGGTTGTTACCGCAAACGAAGTTTATTACCGATACGCGCATTGCCAATGCTGCGAAATACGATGCTCGCCTCTCGCAAATGAAAGAGTTCGTGACCCTAGCCCCTCGCCGCAAAAATGTGCGCCAAGTTTACCACCTCTATATGTTTGAAGTAGATAAGGGGATTCGTAACCGCTTGGTGAAATTCCTGTTGGACAATGGCGTCGACGCCAAAGTTCACTACCCCATTCCTCTACCTTTACAAGAAGGCCTAAAAATCTTCGGATACAAGCGTGGTGACTTCCCCATTACCGAGCAGCAAGCTGATCGCGTAGTATCTTTGCCGGTGGATCAACATCTTTCCGATGACCAGATTCAATATGCCCTCGATATGGTGGAAAAATTCTTTAAAGGCCTATAGAGGTTGCGATGGAAAAACGAGTTCCCTATGTGAATTTCCCCCGGCAGTTCGAAGAGTCGAAAGAGGAAACTCTAGCGGCCATTCAGAATGTGATTCAGCGTGGGGATTTTATCTTAGGGAAAGAGGTGGGCCAGTTCGAAGAGGAATTTGCCAAACTCTGTAATGTGAAACATGCCGTTAGCGTTGCCAACGGCACAGATTCCTTGATCATCGCGCTTAAAATTTTAGGAATTGGACCCGGCGACGAAGTGATCACAGCCT
>CAYZLH010000241.1:0-4789 GCA_964478795.1 uncultured Bdellovibrionales bacterium
CATCGGAGCCATTGCGTATCAGGTCTGTGGATGCGCGACCGCCGAGAATCAACATTAGGGCGTCCATTAAGATGGATTTGCCGGCGCCTGTTTCGCCCGAAATAATGTTTAGGCCGTCGCCGAAATCAATGGAGGCCTCGTCTATGATGGCGAAATTCTGAATACGTAAATTCCGAAGCATTAATTTTCTCCTCGAATCCCTAAATTCAATTTCGTGCGCAACAGTTCAAAATAGTCCCGCTTCGGCGATTGCACGACTTTGAGAGAATGACGTTTGTATTTGGTAACAGAAATTACATCTCCTTGATGAAGCTCGTAGCCAAACTGACCATCAAGGGTAAGCATGATGTCGCCATCTTTTTGAAAGATGCTCACATCGATTTGGGCCTCCTCGGGAATAACCAAGGGGCGTACGTTTAAGCTATGGGGACAAATCGCAGTGATCACGGTGCCGCCTACTTTGGGGTGAACAATTGGTCCACCGGCAGCCAAGGAATAGGCCGTAGATCCAGTCGGAGTAGCGGCGATAAGTCCATCAGCTTTCAGGCGCGCGACCGAAACTCCGTTGAGACTTAACTGAAAATCGATCACGCGGGCGATGGCGGATTTCGTGATCACAACATCGTTTAGAACTGGTAGGCAAAAAAGCTCTTTACCATTGCGCTTCACACAGGCCTCAAGCATTGAACGCTCTTGAATTTCGTAGTCGCCACTCAATACATGCTCGAGGGCCTCAAAGGTTTCCTCTTTGCGAACTTCTGTTAAAAAACCAAGGGTGCCCAAATTGATGCCGAGAATGGGAATCGATTTCCAGATCATTTGCCGGGCGATGGAAAGGAAGGTGCCGTCTCCGCCAAACACCACGATCATATCGCAAGCCGCAGGTAACTCTTCCTTAGGTAAGGACTTCGTCTTTTTTCTTTTTTCTAAAAAAGCTTTAGCCTCATCGGCCACAATGACTTCGCACTTTTTCTTTTTTAGCCACTCTTCGGCTTCGATCGCCAATTTGGTGGCACTTTCCACATTATGCTTGATCACAAATCCGAAGGTTTTAGGCGCTTTATTACTCATGTGGTTCCCATGGTTTCGAATATTTTACGGTGCCACGAAGCCCGATGTCAGGCAATGAAATTTAGGTTTCTTCTGACGCGCGGCTCGGGCCTATCAGCGCGGAGTTTTTCCGAAATAATGCCACTAGCAAAGCTTCCGCCCTACCATTCCGTTAGCTCAAAAATCGATTTATTGGGATCGACCCAAAAACCTTAAAGCTGAACAATGCATTCGATCTCAATCCGTGCGTCACGGGGCAGGCGCGAAACCTCCACGGTGGAGCGAGCGGGCGGATCTTTTCGGAAAGAGGCGCCGTAGATCTGATTCACTACCGTAAAATCGCCGAGATCTTTTAGGAAAATGGTGGTCTTCACCACGTTTTCGAAGGAAGCACCGATTTCTTTTAAGATAGCTTCAATATTTTTCATCACTTGTTTAGTTTCGGCTTCCACTCCGCCGGTGACGATTTGTCCGGTAGCCGGATCTAAAGCAATTTGACCAGATAAAAAGAAAAACCCGTTGGCCGTGCCAATGGCTTGCGAATAGGGGCCAATGGCCGCTGGTGCATTTGGGGAGCTGACTACTTTCTTCATGCGTTACCTGTCACTTTCTGTTGATCTTTTGAATTCTGAATGGCGATGGAAGTGAACGTGGCCATGTTCACCACGTCTTGTACGTCGGCTCCCGTGGGAATTACGTTCACGGGTTTTTTCATGCCCACGAGAATCGGACCAATCGCTTCCGCTCCGCCCAACTTTTGCAGGAGTTTATACGAGATATTCGCCGAGCTTAAGTTCGGGAAAATGAGCACGTTGGCATCGCCCTGAATTTTCGAAAACGGGAAGAATTCTCCCGCGATTTTCTCATCGATGGCGGGCTCCACTTGCATTTCACCGTCGATAATCAGATCCGGACGCTTTTGTTTCGCGATGGCCACCGCATCTTTCATCATTTGTGAAGAGGGTGTGGGGGCGGAGCCAAAGTTGGAATAGGAAAGCATGGCTACCCGGGGAGCCGTCTGCAAATATTTCTCTGCCATGTCGGCGGTTTCAATGGCCACTAAAGCTAAGTCATTAGCATTCATGCCCACATTCACCGTGGTATCGGCAAAAAACATTACCCGAGATTTAAAGATCATCATGTAAATGCCCGCCACGCGCACGCCGGGCTTGGTGCCAATGGTGTGCAACATGGGGCGAATGGTATCGGGATACGATTGGGTGAGTCCGTTCAAGATTCCATCAGCCTCACCGGTTTCCACCATCATCGGGCCAAAATAGTTTCTATTGCGCATCACGCGTTGTGAGCGCACGGGGGTCATGCCCTTACGCTGGCGCTTTTCCAAAAGCAATTTTGCATAGGTATCGCACTTCGTTGATTTTAACGGATCTTCGATCTGCACATTGCAAAGGCTTTCGAGTCCCAATTTTTTCATATTGTTGCGAATCTTGGTTTCGTCGCCCAATAAGATCGGTACCGCGATTTTTTCTTCATTCACAATGGACGCGGCTTTGAGAATCGTTTCGTTTTCACCCTCAGCAAAAACAATTTTGGGTAAGTACTTTTTCGATTCCACTTGGCGGCGCACGGTATTGCGCAAGGTGCGCATCACCACATAGCGGTTGCCCATCAAGCTCTCGAGCGATTCTTTGTAGGCGTTGAGATCCTGAATTGGGAAACGGGCCACGCCCGAATCGCTGGCCGCTTTGGCCACAGCCGGAGCCACCCACAAAAGCACGCGGGGGTCGAAAGGTTTAGGGATGAGGTATTCTCGGCCAAAAGTAAATTTAGTGCCCCCATAAGCTGCGGCCACCATTTCTTGCACAGGCTCCTTTGCTAATTGCGCCAACGCTTTAGCAGCGGCCACTTTCATCTCTTCATTGATCTGGCGGGCGCGCACATCAAGGGCGCCGCGAAACATGAAGGGGAAACACAGTACGTTGTTCACTTGGTTCACATAATCCGATCGGCCGGTGGCAATGATGGCATCGCTCCGCACCTTTTGAATTTCCTCAGGCAAAATTTCCGGGTCGGGATTGGCCATGGCAAAAATAATTGGATCTTTGGCCATGGTCATTACCATCTCGGCAGATACGGCACCCTTGACGGAAACGCCCACAAACGCATCGGCACCTTCCATCGCTTCGGCCAGCGTGCGCTTTTTGGTGTCCACGGCAAAACGTTCCTTATAAGGATTCATGCCGTCGTTGCGGCCCTTGTAGATCACGCCTTTGGAATCACACATGATGAGGTTTTCTCGGCGAATACCCATATTGAGATACATATTGGCGCAGGCCATGGCCGCCGCGCCTCCGCCTGAAAACACTACTTTCATTTTTGCTGGATCTTTGCCGATGATTTCAATGGCATTGGCGAAAGCCGCTGCGGAAATCACGGCAGTTCCGTGCTGGTCGTCGTGAAATACAGGGATATTCAATTCTTTTTTCAGCTGCTCTTCGATGTAAAAACACTCGGGCGCCTTAATGTCTTCCAAGTTGATTCCACCGAAGGTGGGCTCCAGCATTTTGCAGGCTTTGATCACATCGTCGGGATCCGGAGCATTTAGTTCGATGTCGAAAACGTTAATATTGGCAAACTTTTTAAAGAGAATGCCTTTTCCTTCCATCACCGGCTTGGCCGCAAGCGGGCCGATATTTCCGAGCCCGAGCACGGCAGTACCGTTGGAGAGCACGGCCACTAAATTGCCCTTGGTGGTGTATTCGTAAACCTGATCGGGATTTTTGGCGATCTCCTCGCAGGGCACGGCCACCCCAGGGGAGTAGGCCAAGGTCAAATCGCGGGCGGTGAAGCAGGGTTTGGTGGCCACAACCTCCACTTTTCCTTTAGGGTCGCGGGAGTGATATTCCAGTGCATCTCTTTGTAGTGACATAGGAAAATGATCATAGCGCCGAACTTGAAAGGTGGCTAGCTTTGCCTCTGACGAGGGAAGTGGTATCTTTAGCCCCAAGCAAAGGAGTTCCTATGAAGAGCTTATGGATTGTCGCTGTAATTTTTATGGCCGCTTGCGCTAGCGCAGAGCAAAAACCAGATAAGAAGTGGGAGGTAAAGGTGACGACGAAAGGTGAACCCAAGGTTTGGGTTTCGAAATTAGATGGATCTAAGCAATGTGAGCCCGATTCCGCCCAGATTACTCCTGAAGGCGCGGCTAAATCGATGAAGGGACTGGGAATTTTGGTGTATCAGTTCCGGTCCGGTAACGACGGCATGATGCGCACCGCAGTTTGTGGTGCCGGCACGGGAAATACCGTGGACCTCGAAATTTCCCAAAAAGACTTAGCCAAGGCCCAGGCCCAGGGCTATCGATTGCTCAAGGTCCAAAATTGACAATCTGCACCTCCCCCACTATGGTGGGGGATCGAAAGCGGGGTGATGTTTTATGGAAAAACCTACCATTAGAGTAAACGAAGGAGAATCCTTCGAAAACGCGATTAAGCGTTTCAAAAAGCTCTGTGAAAAAGCGGGTATCCTTTCTGAAGTTCGTAAACGCGAACATTATGAAAAGCCCAGCGTTCGTCGAAAGAAAAAATCCATCGCCGCACGAAAGCGTTCGGAGAAAAAAGGCCGAAGAACTTTCACCCGCGAATAATTTCTTTCCAGCTTTAGAAGAGGGGCAGGGCGGACGCTTTGCCCCTTTTTTGTTTTTAAACTCTCATTTTCTTTAGGGGGAAATTCTCATGAGCATTAAGGAAAAAATCAAAGCCGATATGATCACCGCCAT
>CAYZLH010000242.1:0-4749 GCA_964478795.1 uncultured Bdellovibrionales bacterium
CAATGCCCCAGTATTCCTAAGTATTACCACTAAGGAGTTCACGATCCGTGCTGGCCTTTTGATGATCCAATCGCTTGGTCATCAAAGAGTCTTTCACTTCGCGCTCTTTGGTGCTGTGGAGTTGGGCGGCGGTACGCTGTTCTTCCACTTCGTTATTTAAAATATCGTAGCGCTCTTTAGCGGCGCGGTAGTTGGCCTCGGCATCCACCATTTCGGTGCGCAGACCTTCCAATTGCGATTGGATTTCGACGATTCGCAAATTGGTTGCTTCGGATTCTTCCTGTTTTCGGCGATCCTGTTCCAACATGCTTTCGATGCGATTTTTGTGCTGATCGAGTGCATTTTGATTCTGGCGCAAGCGGGTGGCCAACGAGTTTCGCTGATCCGAGATGTTAGCTGCTTTAACGCGAGCATCCATGAGTTGTGTTTGCGCTTCTTCGTAGGCCTTGCGGGCCTCGGAAAGTTTTCCGCTCAAAGACGAGACTTCTACTTCGAGCGCACCTTTTTCCGTTTCCAGGGCGAAAGAATTGACTCGAGCTTCCTTCTCGGACTCCTCTAAGCGCTCTTTTTCCGAATTTAAGCGCTCTTCTTCTTGAAGAATCTTGGCCATCGCCCGTTGAGCCTCTTGTAAGCGGGCATTCAACGAGCCCTCTTCCGACGCCAATTGCGAGAGACGGGATTGAGCCGAACGAAGTTGCTCTTCGGCTGACTTCTTCTCCGTGCCGAGATTTGCCAAGTCACTTTCTAAGGACTGGATACGGTTCTGCGCTTCTTCAATTTTAGCCGAATACTCTTGGAGTTTTTCTTGGAGCTCTAAGATTTCTCGATTGCGGCCCACCAAAGATCCAGAGACGGAACTTTGATCGCCACCTTCCATCAACCAACCGCCACGCAACAATTCACCGTCGGTGGTAACAAAACTATATTCTGGAAACTCTTTGGAGAGTTGCGCTGCCGCTTCGACGCTCTTCACGACAACGACCGAGGATAAAAGCGCATCGAGCAGAGCATCCACTCCGGCAGGGCTAGTCTCAATGGAATTCACGTAGCTACGCAACACTCCCAAACTTTCGCTGGCAAAATTTTCTGGGCAGTTGAACGCTAAAGCCGGAATTGGGGCCGCATTCAATTGCTCTAAGTTTGCAAAAGAAGCCCGTCCTAATGCACCTTCTTTTAGGGCGCGGCTTAATTCCATAGGAATGCTACCGTCTTTTGTAATCACCAACTCGAGCGATCGGCCGAGAGCCGTTTCGAGAGCAGTTTCCATCCCTTTTTCCACTCGTAAAACATCGGATAGCGTACCGTGAACGGACGACTTTAGATCTTCGCGAGTGGCGAGAATATTTTGAAATACCGCTTTCACGCCCTTCGAGGCATCTTCGTGTCGGCTCTTTTGATCTTCCAACGTTTTTAACGTGGTACGGATACGAGCGATTTCGGAATTCAGCTGGGCCATTTCTTTTCTGGCGGACTGAAGTTCCGTATTTTTTTCATTGAGCTGTTGGGAGAGTTCTTTTGTTTTCGTCTCCCAAAGGGTGCTTTCCGCTTTTGCTTCTTCGGTGCGTAGGCTGGCTTCGGCTTTTTCTTGATTGGCGGAAGTTAAAAATTCTTCTCGCTCAGCTCGCTCACTCTGTAAACGGGAAAACGAAGCTTCCATTTCAGAGATTCGCATCTGCGCGAAGTTGGCCGCACTTTTAGCTTTTTCCAATTCACTACCAGCTTGGAAGAGGCGCTTGCGGGCGGCTTCCATTGCTGTTTCCGTTTGTTCGGTTTCCGTTTTCTTCTCGAGGGCCAAAGCCTCTTGCTGCTGTTTGAGGGATTCGGCATTCACGAACTGTTCTTCAATGGTCGAACGTTCGAGCTCGAGCGCCTCGTGCTGAGCGCTTAGCTCCTGCACCATTACCTGCTCTTCCTCGGAGTTTTTTTCTAACTGCAAGAAGGAAAGCTTTAAATCTTCCAAATTCTTTTGCGAATACTTGAGATCATTCTCGGCATTATTTAGGCGCGTACCGGAATCCATCCACTTTTGTTGGAATTCTTCGGCGATTTTGGAAGCTTGCGTGAGTTCCATTCGCTTTTGTGCAATCTGCGTTTCGGCGGATTCTCTGGCGGTAGAAAGAGCCAGGTCTTCCGTATTGAGCATTTCAATTTCTTGATCCAATAAAGTGAGGCGATTAGATAAATCTTCCCATCTCATCGCATTGAAGCTGAGCTCAATGCTTTGCAGGCGATCTTTCCACTCTTTGTATTTGCGAGCTTTGTCCGCCTGACGTTCCATCTGGCGCTTTTGATTTTCTAACTCGTTGATCACGTCGGTCACGCGCAGAAGATTTTGCTGGGTGCCTTCGAGTTTGCGCATCGATTCGCGGCGACGGGCTTTGTATTTCACAATCCCCGCAACCTCTTCGATCATGGTGCGGCGATCTTCGGGCTTCGCTTGAACGATTTTAGCAATTTGGCCCTGTTGGATAATGCTATAGCCACGGGCGCCCACACCGGTATCCATGAACAACTCTTGAATGTCGCGCAAGCGGCAGGGAGTTTTATTTAAAAAATAGTCGCTCTCACCGGTGCGATAGAGTTTGCGCGTGATCGATACTTCGCGAGTAGGATGGGTGGCGAGTGACTCTGTGCTGGATGCACCAGCGGGAGCATTGGGGCCGGCCACTTCGGCGGGCATATCGAGAATGAGAGTAACTTCAGCATAGCTAGCCGGAGGAGCTTTGTCGGCGCCGGAGAAAATGAGATCGTCCATGGATTGTCCACGGAGGTGACGGGCGTTTTGCTCTCCCATTACCCAGAAAAATGCGTCGACTACGTTCGACTTTCCGCAACCGTTGGGGCCAACGATACCAGTGATTCCGTCATCAAAATGGATTACGGTTTTGTCTTTAAAAGATTTGAATCCCTGGAGTTCCAGGCGACGAATGTGCATATATTTCCCCTCAAGCGAAAAACAGAAACAGGAATCAGTGTACTTACCTGGTAGGGCTTACGCAACAAAATGTTCTGCGATTGTGCGGCGAGTAATCTAACTGAAATGACAGTGGAAAAAACTTTCATGCCCTAGGCTTTGGTGAAAAAAAATCTCTGATCCTTTAGGCAAAAAAAGAGGCCTTGCGGCCTCTTCTCGAATTGGGGAATCTTTTAAAATTACTTTCCGCAAACGGTCGAGTTCGGGATTACAGAGGCTTGCCAAGCAAGTTTTGCAAAGCTGATTCGAGCTTTTACAAGAGTTTGGCAATTTTCGTTAGCAACCAAGTAGGTTCCGTTGTTGCGTACGAGTTCAATCGAATCTACGGCTCCGATTTCCTTCGCGCCAGCAGCGGTAACTGCTTTCAACATTGCGCGGTTCATCACTTCCAAGTCGGAAGACATGGTGGATGGCATATCAAATACTTGGGCAGATGCGGACACAGAGAAGAGGGCAATGGCTAATACAAATAGGGATTTCATAGGGGTAACTCCAGTTCAAAAGTTTAAGTTGTTCGTGTTTCGTTGTTAGGTAACGCGCCACAAGTATCGCAACGCATTAGACATGTAAACAGTTTTCCGGGTTGGCTAGTTGGGGAAAGGCGAGCAGAGCATGAAAGTTTCCCTCGGCTGGCCAACTCTTGGTACGGGGGGGCATAAATTTTGTTAATAAATTCAAATGGTTCATGGCAGGCCTTGCTAAGAATTATTGTGCGGCCAAATAAAATCAATGGCGAGCGGAAGGTGATCGGATAGTCCCCGCCAGGGCGAATCCCTAAACGAACGGAACTCGGTGACGTCTACATTACGAGTAAAAATCCGATCCAACGGCAAAATTGGTAACCATGAGGGAAAAGTAGGCAGTGAGTGTTCACGAAATCCTAAGGCAGTAAAGACCGGGCCTAAACGTCCGGCCCAATCGTTAAGGTCGCCAGCGAAGACGATTCCATCGCGGGCGGGAATTTTCGCCAAATACTCGAGAATCTTTTGGACCTGTAACTTTCGCGTAAGTTCCAACAAGTCCAAATGGGTGGTGATCAAGTGGAGCGAAGGTTCACCAGCAATCTCGGCATGGAGCAATCCTCGTTTTTCTAACGGATGGATCGTTAAGTCGAGGTTGTGAAAACGGGAAATCGCCAAGGAACTAAGAATAGCATTTCCATGATGCCCCTTGGGATAAACGGCATTGCGACCATAGGCCTGATGTTGCCAACGAGCGTCTGCCAAATCCTCTAACTGATTTTCTACCGTCTGATCTCGACGTCGCTCCGCTAATTCCTGTACGAGAAGAAAATCCGGAGACAGTTTTTGGAGTGCAGCTTTGATGGGGGCCATGCCAATAGCGCGCCCTATTGGATCTAGGCCTTTGTGCAGATTATAGGAAATTAATCGCAATTTTTTCATAGCCAGTAGGAAATCCACCCGGCAATTGACGACAAAAACTTTTTATACAACGGTATTTTTCCCAATTGATGTTCTTCCACTAGTGTAGCGTGCGACTGATCTTGAAGGAACAATTCTACAAGTTTTTTCTGCTCGTCGGAGTCACGAAAAATTACGTCAAGTTCTAGGTCATGCAAAAAACTGCGATGGTTAAAATTAGTACTACCAATCACACCCACGTCGTCAATCAGCCACATCTTTCGGTGGAGAATTGTATTACGCATTTCAAAGAGGCTGATTCCCCACTTCAATACTTTCCGATAGAGACCGAGCGCCGCCATTCTACTCAAAAACACATCGCTATCCCTCGATAAGATCAGGCGAATATCCACT
>CAYZLH010000243.1:0-4743 GCA_964478795.1 uncultured Bdellovibrionales bacterium
CTCCATACTGTTGAGAGAAAGCGCGCGACCGGTGGCACGAATTTCTGGCTCTTCGATCTGAATCGTCTTTTCCACAGCATCGAGGATGGAATCAGGATTGAGCTGAAAGAAATCTTTCATTGAAGATATTTCTCCAGGCGCCGCAAAAATTCCTCTTTGTACTTTTCAGGTTGAACCATGAAGATATCGGTGTGGCCGCCGTGGGGAATTCGCCAAAATTCTTTTGGCTCTTTGGCCTCGGCAAAAACTCTTTCCCCCATTTCAAACTCCACCACGGAATCGTTTTCTCCATGAATCACCAAAAGTGGAATAGGTGAAATTTCTCCGACGCGGCCCTCGGGCGCCCAGGTATCACTCATCACTAGCCAACCGAGCCATTGGAATGGCCACGTGACCAAGGAGCGAGAGAGAACTTTTCGCCCCATGGATCGATAGGATGGGAAAGTGGAATCCACCGCCACAAATTTAATAAAAGATCGATCGGTCAGTTCCACGATGGAGCGCATGGCGATGGCTCCACCTAAACTCTGACCTAAAACTGCCACCGGTAGTTTTTTTCCGCGGGCCCAAGCCAAGGCGGCGAGGCCGTCTTCCACGGTGTTTTGCGGGGAAGGGGATCCCTCCGATCGTCCATATCCTTGGTAGCTAAATACGAACAAATTGTAGCGATGTTTTAGCAACCAAACGGCACTGACGTAATGGGAGCTAAGATTCTCGGCATTTCCATGAAATAGAACTACTAAACCCTTTGGATTCGGCTGAGAAAAATACCAACCAAATAATTTATTACCATTCTTTGAAGGAAAGAAAACCTCTTCAGGTTTTAACTGTAGTTTCGCCGGATCAAAATGTAAGGAGCGGGTAGGGTAATACAAAAGAGAGCTACACGAACTGAGGCATAGTAGCGCGATCCCGAATATCACCTTTTGCCCGAACATGGTATGATCTCCTTAATGAACAAAGTATATGTGAACCGAACGTTGAATTTAAGAAAAATCCAATACCTAGGCTTTGATATGGACCACACATTGGTGCGTTATCATAGTGAAGCATTCGAAAAGACCACCCACGATTTGGTATTACAAAAAATGCTGGCCAATGGGTACCCACAAATCATCTCAGATCTGCCTTTCGATTACGACTTGGCCATCCGCGGGCTAGTCATCGATAAGAAAAAGGGGAATTTGTTGAAAGTTTCGCGCCATGGTGCAATCCGCGCGGCTTATCACGGGATTCATCCGATGGATTTCCAAGACCAAAAAAAGAACTATAGCTCCACCTATATCGATCTCCGCGATTCTAGATTTTCCTCCGTGGATACGGCATTTTCGATTTCTACGGCGAATCTATTTATGCAGCTCGTAGACTGCAAAGATAAACATCCAGAATTAAAGCTACCCGATTATGAAACCATGGCCACGGATATGATGAATTCCGTGGATGCGGCTCACCGCGATGGTTCGTTGAAGGCGATCGTGCGATCGAATTTGGAGAAATATATCGTCAAGGATCCGGAAGTGGTGGAGGGGCTAGAGCGGTATCGTAAGCACGAGAAAAAACTGTTTGTACTCACCAACTCTGACTTTCACTATACCAAACTTCTTTTAGACTATGCGATTAATCCTTTTCTAAAGGATCACGGGGATTGGAGTGAATTGTTTGAATTTGTGGTGACGTCCGCGCAAAAACCCAGATTCTTTATGGATAATCTCAAATTCTTACGGGTGAATCCGTTGGATGGATCAATGAAGAACCAAGAAGGAAAATTGACACCTGGAATTTACCAAGGTGGCTGCGCTTCCACCTTTACCCGTGATTTAGAGCTCGATGGTGATGATATTTTATATATTGGTGACCATATCTACGGTGATATTTTGCGTTTAAAAAAGGATTGTAACTGGCGCACTGCTATGGTGGTGGAAGATCTGGAGGCGGAGATCAAGAAGTATTCGTTGGTGGCCTCATTGCAGAAAGAAATCGATTCTTTGATGGAGACCAAAGAGCCCTTGGAACACGAATATGTGCGCCTTGTTTCCGAACGGATTGAAAAAGGTTTGGAGAAGTCCAACGAACGCACCCAAGAGTTACAGCAACAGATGGCCGACTTAGATAAAAAGATCGCCGAACGGATCAAGAAACATCAGGCTACCTTTAATAAGTATTGGGGCGAAGTGATGCGAGCGGGAAATGAAGAGAGTTATTTTGCACACCAAACGGAACGATTTGCCTGTATTTATATGGCCAAACTTGCGGACTTAACGGCGCTTTCCCCGCGAACGTATTTCCGCGCGCCTCGCCGCTTAATGGCGCATGAGCTGGAAGTGGGAAGATAAAAAACCCGCGGACTTTTTTCCGCAGGCCTTTGAAATTAGCAACGACGGTAATCTGCTGGACTACTGACACTGGTGCTGAGGAAGAGCGTAGAGCTTAAATACATCATCGCCGCCCTTGGTGGGAGTGAGCCAGATGGTCTCTCCTTCTTCTTCACCGCAGCCCCCATGGAGTACGAAGCCTTTGTTGATCATCAAGATTTCGCGATCTTTTGTGGCAATATCCCATTGAATCGTAGCCGATCCGCCATCACAATCAATCCCGCAGCGGAGTCGCTCGCCTTGAACTTGGCAGAACATCGAATTTGCGAAGGGACGATAGACTACACGTTTCACTTTTTTTCCGAGAAAATTCGTTTTTTCTACAGTTCTTTTTATCAAAGCTTTTACGTCCAATCCTAGCGAATCTTCAGAGTAGTATTCGTTCTTATAGAATTTTAGCCGCAGCTTTTTCACCGTTTGCGCGGGATGAGACTGCATATGTTGTTCTGAGTACTCTCTTTCGTAGCAAGCTGGCTGGGATTCAGTGACCTCGTCGATACTGGCCGCATATCCAGAAAAAGTAGGAAGCAATAACAAAGCAAGAGAAGCAATTTTCATGGGAACTCCTTAGCGGTTAAATAGCGGAGACTGGAATTCAGTCTCCGGTGGGAGGAAAATAAATTTTCGGAACTAATTACATTTTGCATTTAAGCTCTTCTTGGATGAGAGCGCGCCCGTCAAGAATTAAGGTAACCAAAATTTTCTTTCTGGAAGCATCCAAAACCAAAAGCGCGTTGGTAATAGCAGTATAGTCATCACCTTCAACGGATCCTTTTAGCTTCTTGTTGATTACGGCAATGGTATTCCCAGAGCGGATCGTATCTCTGGCACTTGCTGAGATAGAATTTTCATAAATTTGAAATTCTATAGCGCCATCTAACAGCGACACTTCCTTAAAATTATCTTGGATTTCGTCGTTCACCATATTGTTGCAAACTAATGGGGCTTTGGAAGTAGCCAAAGCAGGGATAGTGATTAGGGCGGAGAGCAAAAGGAAAGCGAGTTTCATAGGGGGCTCCAGGAGGGATAGGGGTTAAAAGTTGGCGCAAATAGTAGCCCCGCGCATCATTATTTGCAAGTGCGCATTTTCTACGTAAGTTTTCGTAAAGACTAAGGAATTCTAAACCTAGCCGGATTTCTCTGTATTTTTCCGGGCTCGTAATTTGCTGCGTTAATTGGTAAATAGGCAGGCAGTCGATGGAAAGGACGGTAAAAATGGCTACGCAAACCGTAACGATGGAAAACTTTGAAACCGTGGTAGAGCAAAACCCCATGGTGATTTTGGATTTTTGGGCGGAGTGGTGTGGTCCTTGTAAAATGTTCGGCCCGATTTTCGAGGAAGTTGCGAAACTCAACGCTGATATTTACTTCGGCAAAGTGAATACCGAAGAGGCCGTGGATCTTGCCCAAGCATTTCAAATTCGCTCTATTCCTTCGGTTTTAGCCTTCAAGAATGGCGAACTCGTGTTCGAACAAGCGGGATTGTTACTGCCGCAAAAATTCGAACAATTGTTAGCGGCTTTGCGAGCCGAATAGTTTAGTTACGGTTCGAAGGCTAGGGTCTTTCCAGAATCGCCGTTACTCCCATGCCACCGCCGGTGCAGATGGAAATTAGGCCGCGTCCCTTCCCTTTTCGCTCAAGCAATTTGGCCAATGTCGCCAAAATTCGCGTGCCCGTTGCGCCGAAGGGATGCCCCAAGGCCACACTGCCACCAGCCACATTAAGTTTGCTGCGATCGATGCTACCAAGAGCTTTGCTTAGTCCCAGGCGTTCCCGGCAAAACTCTTCCGACTCCCAGGCTTTTAATGTGCACAACACCTGGGCCGCAAAGGCCTCGTGAATTTCATAAAAATCAAAATCTTGTAAGCTTAAACCATTGCGAGCCAGCATCTTGGGCACGGCATAAGCGGGGGCCATGAGTAGACCTTCCTTTTTCTGCAAAAAGTCGACGCCGCATACTTGTGAATCCACAAAGTAGGCTTGCACGGGCAGGTTATTTTTCTTCGCAAACTCTTCACTGCAGAGGAGGGCGGCTGAAGCGCCATCCGTTAGCGGCGAGCTGTTCCCGGCGGTCAGAGTGCCTTTGTGTGATTTTTCAAAGACAGGTTTTAATTTGGCCAATTTTTCCAGCGAGGTTTCGCGCACGTTATTATCGCGATTGGCGCCAGAAAAGGGCACCACTAGATCTTGATAAAAACCGTCATTCCAAGCCTTGGCGGCATTTTTATGACTTTGCAGGGCCAGTTCATCTTGTTCAGCCTGCGATAGTTTCCACTCTTGGGCCATGAGTTCGCAATGCTCGCCCATGGATAGACCAGTGCGCGGCTCAGTCACCGCCGGGAGTTTCGGCTTTAAATGACTTGGGCGTAT
>CAYZLH010000244.1:0-4702 GCA_964478795.1 uncultured Bdellovibrionales bacterium
GTACCTATTTCGCCAGTCTAAAAAGTTCGCCGGAGCTCGAGTCCGCTGAAGATCTCTATTATGAAACTTTGGCACAGCTAAGGGCCACGAATTGAGTCTATCTCGGCTTAAATGGATTTCATTTTTTGTAGCGATCTCGGGTATGTTGATGGAACTGAGTTTTGCCCATTTTCTCGCGGCAATCGTGGGGGGCACATTAGTGCAATATGCCCTCACTATCGGTTTATTTACCTTTGCGCTGGGCCTAGCGGCACTCATTTCAAGTCGCCGGCAGTTTTTTAAATTTATTCAGCTCCAGTTGCTTATTGTTTGCACGTGTTTGCTGGTTAGTTTGCTCTTTCTGTTTGCATTAGTATTTCAGCAAAAATTTTCTCTCGGGCCGTTTATTTATTTTGCTTATCTTCCCGTGTTTTTGATCGGGCTATTCACCGGATTCGAATATCCTTTATTGGTGAACGGACGGGACGAAAAGGAGACAATTCAGATTTTCGCCGTCGACTATTTGGGAATGTTTGTTGCCACCTTAGCATTCCCTCTCTATCTGTTGCCGCAGCAAGGGGTCTTATTTAGCATTGGAGCCGCACTTTTCTTTAATATTACAGCTACTATTGTTTGGTGGAGGGGGAGCCGGTGTTAATTGCTGCTTCCTTTATTCTTTCTGCCTGTAGTTTTGCTTACCAATTTTTGTTTGTTCGACTACTTTCATTTTCTCTTCAGAATGAGGTTTTAGTTCAATCGGTTTCACTAGGCGTTTTTCTCCTCTTTATTGGCATTGGAATGCACTATGCAACTCGCCTATCGAAACAGGGCGACTGCCGCACGCAATTGTTTTGGGTGGAAATATTGTTGTCTTGCTTTGGTGCGGGGCTGGTCGTGTTGGTGCAGCTGTCGGACATTTTTTTTATTTTAGTCCAGGATCGTCATTGGCTATTGGCCACGGAGGGAAAAATTCTCGGATATCTGTGGATTCCGGCACTTTTGGGGTTATTTACGGGAATGGAGCTTCCACTACTATACCGGATCCAGGAGAAAAAAAACTTCTTACCATTATTAGCTGCGAACTATTTTGGGGGAATTTTTGGCGCAGTCTTTTTTTCATTGGTGCTCTTTCCTGTTGCGGAGTTTGGCTGGATGTCCGTATTTTTGGGTTTTTTAAATCTTTGCGTGGCGTTGGTTATTAGATTCCCGGTCACTACGATCACGCGATTTGGACTGCTTGCCTCAGCTTTACTTTGCTTATTTCTTTTGCAAATCTTTCCAAAATTAGAGGAAGTCCACGGAAAGACGTTTGTGATGCAGTTTCGGATTCAGAAAGTTTCCGATATCTCAGATTGGTTTCACGGGTTGGCTGGTTTTCGGACTATTGAAAGATACAAGTCTCCATTTCAAACGATCGACCTAGTGCCAGACGGATTCCTGCGTAGTAAACCCATGGGGGGCGACTTCCATTTGTACATGAACGGGCAGTTACAGTTTTCCCGTGACTCGATTCTGGGCTATCACGAAAGTATGGTTTTTGGATCATTCAATTTGGCTGGGTACGTGCCTGAGCGTGCGTTGGTTTTAGGTGGTGGGGACGGACTCTTGGTGACCCAACTATTGCGTGCGGGCGTCAAAAGAGTTGAACTGGTTGAGATCGATCCAAAGGTGGTGGAACTGGCTACCAGGCATCCAATTCTCAGGGAATTAAATCGCGATTCGCTGCAAGATCCTCGGGTAAAAATACATATCGAGGATGCATTCACTTTTCTAATAAAAAACGAGGAGAAGTGGGATGCTATCCTAATTGATTTTCCATTTCCTACTAACTACGAATTGCTAAAGCTATATAGCGTCGAATTTTATGAGCGAGTAAAAAATAGACTTACAGCGCGCGGTTTTTTTTAATTCGATGCGCCAGTATGGGTAAAGAAATCGGGCCTAGAAGGTGTGAGTCGCCCGTATCCACAAGAAATAATATGGAAGTCGCTGTTGGAGGCTGGTCTAAATAACGTGGAAATTTTTGGCCCTAAAGAACCCTTCTTTTTTGTTTCAATGAATGAGCAAAAAGTTCAGTTTCGCTATGAGCGGATGCCGGAGCAACTTTCAGGAAAAACACATTACAATTTGGTACTTCTTACCGAAATGCACGGGGATTTACGCGCGGTTAAGGCCAATCGATTGTTACGTCCGGAGCGAATTCGATGGTAATTATTTTACTCTATTCTTGGCTCGCGCACGCGGTATGGCTAGATGATATCTATGGGAATCCTCCAAGAGCTTATTTTGTGGCTCATAAGCAGTTAATACAGTGGGGGGCCAATCGAAATCAACTGTCCGAACCGCAACGGAAAAAGTTAACAGAATGTGTTGAGAAAATTTCCGGATGGTATTTGCCGAACTCGCGCACCCCCCAGTTTGAAGTGCGAATCGGAATCGATCCGCGCAAGGAGAAATTAAATTATCGATGGATCTGTCGAGCTCCGGATTCGAAAGTTAAGGAACCGCCCCTCGTCTTGGGTAGCTGGCCAGGTCATAAACTAGAACCGCTGATTATCGCCTATCGAAAGGGCAGAGACGGAAGTTATTCATTTGAGCTTAGTGCCTATGTGGAAATGGGATTGCCGAGTGAGTTATTGGCCGAGATTCAAGCGGTACGTGCAGAGTTTGGCTTTATGGCCGACACTTGGCATTTCTCCAAGGAGCATGGTATAGAGGTAGCATTCCCGTGAGTAGGGTTCGCTATCATGGCATCGATGCTCTTCGATTTTTTTCATTCTTAGCCATTGTTATTTTTCACGTGGCCAATGCAATTTTTTTTGAAGGTGCACCATACGATGAATGGCGCGGAACTTTCTTTGAATGGCAGCAGGTATTTGCCCGCATTTTGCCTTTTTCGGGATTTACTATTGTGGCAATTCACAGTTTTCTCTTCGGCTTTTTCCCTGGCCAATCGGAAAAAAAGCGGTGGCTAATTTTATTGGTGGGTTCGTTGGTTTTGCTCTTTAGCTACGGATCGCCTTTGTCCGGAGATTTTTTTTGGGAATGGGATATCTATCAGTATTTGCTCTTTGCTTTTTTGCTTTTAGAGCTGCTGCAGAAATTTTCTTTGCCCGTTTGGCTGTTGGGTGGTGGTTCGTTTTTGTTGCTTTGGGTTCCTTTTTGGCAGTGGAATTTTTCAGGTTTACCGGAAATTCTTTTGCATCCTTTGGTGGGAATTTGCGATGGTGGGGGTCGCGGCGGATGGCCACTGCTCCCTTGGCTTGCTTTGCCAGTATTTTTTTTCGCTTGGGGTAGGTTGCAATCGCGGCTTCCCGTGAAGGGGTGGGAGCCCTTGGTTTGGTTGATCTGTCTCATCGGTTCGTGGTCGCAATTTGGTGCGTATTTTCCTGTGGAAACCGGCGCTGGTTTCTATTGTTTTATGTTTCGCCAGGAGCCGCTAGTTTTTTGGTCGCACTTGATTTGGGTTGTACTCATTCTCCGTTTGGCCGTGCAGCGGCCCCAATGGTTCCGTTTTTTGTCGTTTTTTTCCAAGTGGCAAATCAATCGAAAATTTGCCTGGGCCTATTTGATACACTTAGCCCTTGTGGCGGTGTTGGTGGAATGGGGGGGAATCTTTCGTGAAGAACGAGGCCTGTTCGCGTTCCTACCGCTAACTGTTTTTTTGGCCACGGAAGGGGTGCTTAGGTTAGTTGCTTGTGTTCGAAAATACATCTTAAGTGTTTGAAAATATTATATAATTTATACATTCAAAATTCTTGATAAAATACGTCAACTAAAGTAAGATGAGGCCTCAAATTCCTGCTAAAGAGGTTCTCATGTTGTTGATGTTGCTGATGGCCCTATCCGGATATGCTTCCACCCAAGAATTATGCGCGCGTACCTCCAGTGCCTCTGCTGGTATTCGCGAAGCTTCTTACGGGCTGGATAGCGACGAGTTAGCGAAAGAATATTTGCTGTCTAACGATGATCGAATTGAAATTACCTGTCAGTTAAAACGCAGCATTTTACGGCAATATTCAGCCCTGGCCTTGAAGCAAGAGCGCTTATCCTTAAATGTGGTACAACACTTGGATCAATGCATTCTTCAGGAAGCGGCGATTCCAGAAGACAGTCGGCTAAAATTTATCGATCGTATGCGCAAATGTGTAGCGGCCTTTCAAGACACCCATATGTCGGCCTCGGCTCGTATGCCATTGCCTGGTGTGTTCACTGGAATCGAAGCTGGGTATTCCAAAGGAAAAGTTTTTATCGTCGGAAGAAATCCGAAAATTCTCACTTACATTGAAACGAAAGACGGCCTAACAAATCTGCGTGACATTCTCCCTCTCGGCGCTGAAATTTTGGAAATTGATGGACGTCCAGCTTTGGAAAAAGCGAAAGAATTGGCGCCCTATATATCTGCGAGTAGCGAGCGTTCACGTCTGGAGCGCTCAGTAACCTCGCTTTTTATTCGTAACTTTAATTATCCTGCGAAAAATACGGTCGATATAAAAGTTCGTTTGGCCGATGGCGCAGAGCACGCTGTGCGTTTGCCCTGGTTTAGTTCCGGCAAGGTCACTAATTCTGTGGACGCCAATCGCGAATTGAAACGTCTTGGGATTCCCTCTTTAGACATCATGAACTGGAACTATGATCCACTAAAACAAAAGTGGACTTCTACTTCCGAAGATTATGAAGGTTACGATGCATCTAGTGCTTTGTTTTCCAACAGTGAAGAATG
>CAYZLH010000245.1:0-4697 GCA_964478795.1 uncultured Bdellovibrionales bacterium
ATTGCCGCCTTCCGCTCGTAAGGGAACCACAGTTGCCATTCGTAAATTCTCCAAAGCAGCTGACCTCTCTTTTGAAAAATTGATCTCCTTCGGTTCAATTTCGCCAGAAGGAGCGGAGTTCCTAACTTTGTGTGTGACCCTAGCCAAAAACATCATTGTTTCTGGTGGTACTGGTTCCGGCAAAACCACATTTTTGAATTTGTTGGGCGGTTTATTACCGAAGGAAGAACGCTTAATGGTGGTGGAAGATGCCTCCGAATTACAAATCACAGCGCCCCACGTGGTTTGTTTTGAAACAAAGGCTGCGGATCACGAAGGAAAGGGAGCGCTGACGATTCGTGACCTAGTGCGATCGGCAATGCGACTTCGCCCTGATCGAATTGTGGTGGGAGAGGTGCGCGGCCCCGAAGCTCTCGATTTGATCACTGTAATGAACACCGGTCACGGTGGTTCCATGGGTACCACCCACGCCAACACACCTACGGATGCTCTCGTGCGACTAGAAACTTTGGCGACTATGGGAGATACAACAATTCCCTTGGCCGCCTTGAGGCGACAAATTGCTGGTGCCGTACACTTGGTGGTGCAAGCGCAGCGTTTGCACGACGGTTCGAGAAAGATCACCAATATTTCTGAAGTCTTGGGGGTGGATGAACACGGCCGCTACGACACTCAGGATATTTTTAAATTCGTTCAAACGGGAATGGCGGAAGACCATAAGATTCTGGGAGAAATGCGGGGAATGGGCAATATTCCCACTTTCTATGAAGAATTTGCGGTCAACGGATTGCATTTTGACATCGCGAAATTTGGCAAACCGCAAAAGCCAAAAAACATAGCTGCAACTACTCACGCGCCAGCGGCAGCTGCTGGTCACGGAAACGTGGGGGTCAATACAGCTCCGGCCACTACAAATGCTGGCGGGCCTGCACTCAATCCGCAGATGATCCAAGCGATCCGCGCGGCCATGGCCCAATTGAATCCCCAGCAGCAACAGTCGTTACAGGCCGGTGCCGCGAAGGCCGGAATCATGGTAGAGCAATATTACCACCTGTTATTGGAAAAGCAGAAAGCGGCTAAAGGGAAAAAGCCCGCCGCCTAATTCTCCATATCCATCGGTGCCGAACCCCATACCTCATATAATAGGAGGGGGCTGTCTCTTTGCGGAGACGTATGATGAAATATCACTACCAAAGAAAAAATGAATTTTGGCCGTTATAGTATCTAGCACCAATTTTGGGGGGGATTATGAAGAACAGAACCACGGTCTTTGCTTGCGTGTCGATCTTATTATTATCAACATACGGATTTGCTGCGGAATCTGGGGCACCAGCCAGCAGCAATATAGAGTTGACTGACGAGGGCACCTGCGCCGTTAATGCGGCAGATTGTGAACACCCACCGAAACAGAAGGTCACATCGAAAAAAAGGATTGCTGAAGTCCAAGATAACCAACTCCGTCGAATCGGTTGGGGTGTGATCTCCAACAAGCTAACGGCTGAGGAGCAAGAGAAACTCCGTGCGTCTCGAGCCACGATTCAGGCAGCAATCGACGAAGCCATGAAAGACGGCAAAATGTCAAAGTCGGAGCGAGCGGAAATTCGTAAGTTACAAATCGCTTCCTCTAAGGAAATCTTCCAATTGAAGAGTAACCAAGTTGACTTAGACAAGCGACTCGAAAAAATGAAGAAAGACTTGGAGAAAGGAATTGCTAAGAAAGATATTTCTCCAGAAGAGGCTGACCTCATTCAAACGAGAATTACGAACTTTGAAACCAATCTTGCAAAGGCTAAAGAAGGTGGCTTGACGCCCGATGAACATACCGCTCTTGTGAAAGAATCTAACGAGGCAATTCAGGCTACGAGCTATTATGGCAAAGGCAAAAAGAAACAGAGGAGGGCTGTAACCAACGAGATGATGGGTGTGTTGGGTATGGACCTTGGAATGAAAATTGGAAAGTGTGCAATGGATGGAAAGCTCACTCAAGAAGAACAAGATAAGCTATACACGAAGTTAGACGGGGTCTATGCACTTAACGAAAAGTATCAGACGGAGTCGGTGAATCAGCATGGCAAATTAAACAAGCTGGATAAGTCTGATAAAAAAGACATTCAAGGTGAACTAAAGGCGCTTCAATTCGAAATTAAGGAAGCGTGTGGCGGTGACGAAAAAGAATCCAAAGGTAAAGGTAGCGACGACGAAAAAGGCAAAAAGGAAGACGACAATAAAGAGAAAAAGTCGAAGTCGGCTAGCTAGTACGTACCGTATCAATCTATTCTATTTGAAAGTTGTGCCCCCTGGAAGAATACTTCTAGGGGGTTTTTGTTTAAGCTCTGGGGATGTGTAAAAAAGTTCGACAGTGTTTGCCGGTTTGCCTGGCAGCCCCAATTTCGGGAAGCGGTGAAATATTCACGACATATCAACTTGGCGTAAGTTATGCAGATCGGGGGTGTTTTGGGCTGAGCGGTTCTTCTTGAGGAATCCCACGGCCAATTAGGTACTAAATAGAAGTCGAGTGGACGTACTATGATGAATAAGTTGATTTCCAAGTTGCTATTGGTGGCTATCCTCAATCAGATCTTTCTGCCATTTACCCAAGAAGCCCTGGCAAATACAAATAAAACAGAGTCTCCTGCGCAAACAGACCTAGCCAAACCTTGCCCGTTAACTTTAGATATCCGCTTTGAGGAACGTGGCGATGTCACCATGTTTCACGCGCAGCTAAGCAAACTCAATCGCCACTATGGAAAATCTACCTTTGAGTCCAAATTGCAAGAGTTAATAAAAGCGCATTGGCCGCAACCAAAGCGCATTGAGATTTCTCCAACTTTTTGGGAGCGCGTATTGAGCATTGTAGATATGCAACGTGTCCGTCATTTTGCTTCTCTTTTGCTTAGACAAGATCATCATCAGGGCCTTCGCGATGATGACTATTACTGGTTTGATCATCATATGAAACACATCATGCTCACGGGTTCTACCGCCGGAGATCTTCGTCACCCCTTAGATAAAATGACGGAAAATGTGATCAAAAAAATGGCGAAAGCCAAGGCCCCCAAAGAATACACCAAAGAATCCTGGGAAATGGTCAAGACAGAAGGAATCGCCCGAGTATCGGAAATGTTTACGTTTCTTTCTCGCTGGCGAGTAATTAACGGACAAATCATCGATATGAAGGGTGCGATTGCTGCGCGCAAAATGGCATTGTTTGCCCTGGCTGCCATAGGCGCAGGTGTACTGATTGGCACAATGGTAGTTTCTGGTCCTTTGATTGCTGGAGCTGGATCGGCTGCCGGTGGGCTTTCCGCTAATCCAGTGGTAGCTGGTCTGTTGGTCAAAGTAGCCGAAACGGCGGCGGGTAGCATGCTCGGAGTGGTAGGTGCCCCGGCCGCGATGATGATTCAAGATTCTTATCTGATGTATTCAGAAGCCGACAAACAAAGTAAAAATAATCAAACCGACTTAAATTGCGAGCTGATGAAGCGAATTCAGATTTGGAAATCCAATGCTGCAGAAGAATATTTATCCGCAGCCGTTACGGGTGGCGCGCTTGGATTTGCGGGTGGCGCATTGACTATGACTCGCGCTGGTGCCCAAATGGTGCTTTATGCTACGGGTTTTGGAGTTGGCGTTGCGCAGCTGTTTGCCGTCGGAAAAATGAGCATGAAAACGGTGGAAGCATTGGCCTACTACCGCCTGGCTGAAGACGCACTCGAAGCGGGCGACCGAGCGCTTGCTGTGCAACTTTTACATCACGCGCGCGATCTGTCCCAAGAGGCCGGAGAAAAAGCGTTGGAGTCCATCATTCTTGCCGTTTTATCTTATTACCTCGTAAATAATTTTAAGGGAGCGGTGAAAAATGGCGCGGGCGCAATTCGGGTACTATACGCCAACTCGGCTGATACCCTCCCGACGGCCGAAAAAGGCGTAGAAGATCTAATTATAGATATTATGCCCGGAAAAGAATAGTTCTACGCCTAACCTCTTCACAAACTGGAGATCGCTTCCGCCACAGAAAACGGACGATCTCCTCTTTCATTCAGGGTCAAATTCTCCAGAAGAATTGGGTAGCTTGCCTGGAGCTTCATAAAATTTTTAAGAAGTTCGTTTCTTGTACTGCGGAACCCATAGCCAAGGTTTTCGAATTCCAGGGCATTTACCCACTGTTCGGCGTGATTTTCGACTGGAACCACAATGGCCGGGATTTTTTGGTTTACTGCCTCACTTATTGAGCTAAAACCGGCGTTGATAATCAAGGCGTCGGCGGAATCGAAGAATTTTTCCATGGAGTACTGCTGCCCAAAAACCTCGACATTCGGGTGTGCGAAGGGAACATCTGTCAAAAGAGTAAAGCGAAATTCTCTTAACGAGAAAATGGGCAGAAGAAAATCTAAATCCGAGTAGAGTTTTGCGCCGGAGAAAAAGACGAGAATATTTTTTAAATGCTTTTTAGGGCGCGCCTTTCCGAGATTTCGTGAAATGGGAGGAATTGGCAAAAAGTGACCTGAGTGGGATTCTATTCGTAGTGAGGGGACAAAAACTTTTTTTGGATAAATCCTCTGGAATAAAAAATCAGATAATTCCAACAGATACTGGGGAAGCAGTGAGGGTTTCTGGAGAATTATTTCGCGAAACTTTTTTACCACATTTGCGGAATTATTGATGGAGTAAACGGGCGGTTTTGGAGTGAAAGGGAG
>CAYZLH010000246.1:0-4673 GCA_964478795.1 uncultured Bdellovibrionales bacterium
GCCACGGAAAAGTGGGTCGGGTTGGTCACCACGACGTCGGCCTTGGGCACATTCAACAAACGGGAGAGCTCCCCAGGGTGCGGCGTGAGGATCGTGGGATTTTTACGTCCCAAAAGTTTGGTGCGAATTTCGGGATTGGCCAGGATCGTGATCCCGTCGGCATCAATCACTAACGGTCCACGATAGTAATCAATAAAATCGGAAAGCAACTTTTTGGCGCGTTCGCCTGTGCCCATTCCGGGACCAATCACCACGGAAGAATAGAAATGAATTTCATCTTTATATTCTTGGTAGCGTTTCTCTTCAAAGCTCAAGGGCATGCACATGATCTCATCATCGACCCGCGCCAAGAGTTGCTCATAAGCATCTTCCCAAGTCACCACAGTCGCCAAGCCAGTGCCCACGCGCAAGCAAGCTCGTGCCGCCATGGAGATGGCGCCGAGTTTTCCCTTGGATCCGCCGAAGAGCAAGGTGTGGCCAAAGGAATTCTTGTGCCCATACAAATCACGCCGCTTGAGGAGAGGCGCCACGGAATCTTTCGAAAGGGCGTGAATGCTGCCTTCATTGCGAAAACTCATGGGCAAAGAGATGTCTACGGTTTCGAGTTCGCCTCGGTGCAAAGCTCCGGGCGCGATGAAATGTCCGAGCTTCGCAAAGCCAAAGGCGATGGTTAAATCAGCTTCCACGCACTGACCAATCACCTGCCCCGTGGTGGCGTCTACGCCAGTGGGAATATCGAGCGACACCATATAGTCGATTTTAGCGTTGAGCATGTCCACTACATCGGCGAATAAACCAGCGAGTGGACCTTTGAAGCCAATGCCGAGCAAACCGTCCACACAAAGGAATGGACCAGTGGCCGAATGAAAAAACTCTTCAAGGGGGCCCACGTTATCCAAAACGATGGGCCGAATTTTTTGCGAGAGGATGATTTCTAAATTCTGCTTGGACTCCCCTTTGTAGTCATCAAAGGAGTGCAAGAGGAAGAGGCGCACGCGTTTGCCCATGGCAATGAGTTGTCGGGCCACCACCAGGGCGTCGCCCCCATTTTTCCCTTTACCCGCAAACACCATAATTTCCGAGCGATAGCCCAGTTCATCGTGCTTTTGCCGAATAATCTCCGCTGCCCTAAGGCCGGCATTTTCCATCAATACAATGCTCGGAATTTTAAATTTTTGGATGGCGAGTTCGTCAATGTCTCGCATTTCTTTGGCAGTAACCACGCGCATGGGGAATCTCCTTGTGTCCTGGGGATCATAACGCGGAATTGCGAAGAGCACCGAGCAAAAGCGCAGTTTAAGCCGTGCGTTATTCGAAATTCTCTTAAGACTCGAGAATTACCGAGGCCATGGCCCAATCTTCTTCATGGGTCAGGCTGAGAAAAATCTTTTTGGACCCAGAATTTTGCCATAAATCCTTGGCGCGACCGTGCAACTGAATCTGCGGCGCGTTTTGAGCATCGTGAATCACTTCCACTTCGATCATATCTCCGCTGGCCCCTAGGCCCAGACCCATCGCCTTGCCAAAGGCCTCCTTAGCCGCAAACCTCGCCGCAAAATGGGGAAAAGGATCTTTTTTCGACCGGCAGTAACGAATCTCCCCGGCGGAGAAAACGCGTTTTTCGAAGTGTTCTTTTTCCAAGGCCACGCGAATGCGCGCGATAGAAGTAAGATCGATGCCATGACCGAGTATTGCCATGGAGCAGTTTTAGCGAATCCCCGGATGAAAAAGCAATACTTCCTTTTGGTGGGCCGAAAAGGTGGGGTTGGTTTTATGAATTCCGGGGTCCATTAAATTTTCCCCCGTGATCTCCGTTGGTGTGTCGTCGAATTGATCATGGACCACTTTAATTCCGTAATAGCCTGTATCTTGGGTGTGATGAAGGCCAAGATAGTGCCCCATCTCATGGACCACCACTTTGGCCTGCTGATTTAAAGTGATCTCCTTTTTCCCTTTGACGGCGAATACGGCAGCGAAGCACGGGTGGGAAAATTCCGCCGTAATCGGCCCGCCAATACAGGCGAGCCCGTTCATTTCTTTACTTTGATATTCCATCTCCGGCATAAAGTAGACATTTAACTTACCAGGCGAATTTAAGGCTTCCGCCATTTCCGCCATATCTTCCGGTAATTTCATCGGCAAGCGCTTCGGACCATCCACTAGAAGTGGAGCGGAAAATTCGATGGAAATGCCAACGGCTGAATACATTTCCTTCACGCGCGCGAGAATTTTGGGAAACTCGGGATCCTTGGCCCAAGGTGAGCGCGTCGAGACCCAAACTTGGACGGGTAAAATTCCTTCCGGGCGCTGCTGTTTCGTTATGACCCGGATCGCGACGTTTTTTTCTTCGGGTTCTTTGTGCGAGTAGACGCGAACTCGCCACTGACCTGCGGGCAGCGCAGTTTTTTTCAATTGGTTGGGCACGAGCAGACTAGCAAAACCAGCAACCACCGCTTCCGCTCGGTTTAGCGAGAGCGCTCCCGACAACACTGGCTGATGATAGGGCGTTAGCTTTTTTTCCGTGGCCCCCGAGCTAACCCAAACCTCACCAGTGGGATCCACCAAATCGGAAAGCTGCAGCAGGGAATTCTTTGAGCCTTTGGCAAAAATCTGAAACGAACGGGTGTTTGAGGGCAAGGTGATTTCACCCCACTCGCTAATCCAGTGACCACGTTGCGGCTCAATTTCTAAGGAAAGTTCGGCCCAGGCGGGAGCCGCGCAAAAAAAGGCGAAAAAAAACAGGAAAATATTCACCTACTTTTATCGGTATTTTTCGTCGAAAATTGAACTATTTTGTCTCGCCAATTTCTTTGGCAAAAGCGGCGGCGATTTTCTTCGCATGTTGGCGAATTTCCGCCAAATCTTCACCCTCTAACATCACCCGAATCAAAGGCTCCGTGCCACTATAGCGGATAAAAACCCGGCCCTTGCCCTGCACCGCTTTTTCCGCTTCTTCGATCAATTTCTTCACTTTTGGCAAATCTTCCACCGGCTTCTTTTCGCGAACGCGCACATCTTCTCGCACTTGCGGTAGGAGCGGCACTACCTTTTTCAACTCCGAAAGAGGCTTGCCAGTACGGTTCATGATTTCCAAAACTTTTAAGGCGGCCAACATGCCATCGCCGGTGCTGCCGTGTTCACCGAAGATCAGGTGTCCACTTTGCTCGCCGCCGAAGGTAAATCCGCCCTTGCGCATTTCTTCCAAAACGTAACGATCGCCCACATTGGCGCGAATCATTTTAATGCCAATGCTCTGGAGATAGAGCTCGAGGCCCATATTGCTCATCGGCGTGGAGACCATGGTGTTGTGCTGTAACTTGCCTTCTTGCAAGAGCTCTAGCGCGCAGATACCCATGATTTGGTCGCCGTTTACCACGGCACCAGTCTCATCGGAAAGAATCAAACGATCGGCATCCCCGTCGAGAGAGATGCCTAAACGGGCACCGAACTCCACCACCGCACCGGCGGCCACTTCGGGATACAATGCGCCCACGCCCTTATTGATATTTGTGCCATCGGGCTCCACTCCGCGGGTGATCACCTTCGCACCGAGCTCACGAAATAACATGGGCGCAACTTTGTAGGCGGCGCCATTGGCGCAATCCACCACGAGCGGCACATCTTGTAAGTGAAAGCCGGGCGTCAACGAGTTTTTCAAATTTACAATATAACGGCCGCCCGCATCGTCTAAGCGCACCGTGCGACCAATTTTTTCGTTTAGCGGCGGCTGACTTTCGTTTTCTCCGTTCTTGGCATTTTCCAGTTGATCCCAAACGAGGGTTTCTATTTGCTTTTCCACTTCATCACTCAGCTTGTATCCTTCGTGATCGAAGATTTTGATGCCGTTGTCTTGATACGAATTATGGGAAGCGCTCACCACTATTCCCGCATCGGCTCGCATATTTTGCACAAGAAATGCGATCCCGGGAGTGGGCAACGGACCGGTAAGTAATACATCTGCACCCATCGAGCAAATGCCAGATGTGAGCGCCTGTTCGATCATATAACAGGATAAACGAGTGTCCTTACCGATAATAATTCGTGGTTTTGGATAATGGGTACGTTTTCCGCCGCCCGCTTTGGCAATTAACACCCGAGCCGTTGCTGCCCCCACCTGCAGAGCGACTTCGGTGGTCATGGGAAATCGGTTGGCTAAGCCACGAATTCCATCTGTTCCAAAAAGTTTTTGCCGTTTCATTTTATTCAACCTGCACTTGCACTTTATCGGGCACTACTCGCACCAATTTCACGCCCACAGGCAACTCTGCTTTCACTTCGCGCACATAAGTGCCTGATTTCGTCTCTGGTACCTCTACAAACACTTTCACCCGCTCAGGAGTTAAGGATTTAATTAGGTTCGGTGGACAATTTACATACAATGCCACTTTTTCTGGAGCCACATTTTTCGCCTTCGGTCCGCGAATTTTTACGGGCACTCCGGCTACGCGGAAATTGGAACCTGTGGGCTCCACTTCCACTGCGATTTTGGGTTCCACTTCTTCGTCGAACGATACATTAGGATATCCTGTCGTCAGTGGGATATCCCATTTTAAGCTGGAGGGAATGTCCGCTAAATCTACGGGACTCGAACGAATAGCCGAAATTTTTTCCACTATCCCTCTGGGTCCACGGATTTTTACGTTTTTCGGCATGGCCTGCAAACGCACGAGTCG
>CAYZLH010000247.1:0-4673 GCA_964478795.1 uncultured Bdellovibrionales bacterium
AACCATACTTTCTAATTCATTCGAGACAACTGACTTAAACGTAATCAATATATTTGGGCAGTACCAGATGACTGCCTTTTTCTACGTTTACTCTCACGCAGACTCGCTTTTCCCACAAAGCAAAAACAAAAGAGCTACCTTCGAATATCTAGAATACAAAAAAATGAGCGACGAACATGCCATTTCATTGCACAAAAAGTTACACATAATGGGCAATGACTTGTTTGTGGGCTCCGCTAACGGCGACGTAAGAAGTTACTATATGGATAGCAATAATGGATTATATTTTCGAAATGTCCCTACCTTCACTAAGTCTTACGTATCCTTTGTCGAGAGCTTAAGAAAAAGTGGTGCGCTCATCAATCGCACCAAGGATTTCGTGGGACCAGGTAAAGTAGTTGGCAATATGCTGGCTGACCTGCATGCTTCTGACGTAAAGAAAATCGAAGAATTTTTGGAAAAGCGCGGCTGGCAAAATAAAATCGACGGTGAACTTCGCGGACGAATCTACGATCGTTCGAAGTCTATCGGTCAATACATCTACGACTCTACCCGAAAGATCATGACGATAAAGTTTGTCGAGGGAAAAGATGATCAGCAAAAGAAGCAGCGACAAAATACTTTGAGAAACGAATACAATCGTTTCATGCAGCTATTGTAATCTCGTTTGCTATCAGAAATTTTTAGCAATAAATTTTTCTAGTGAACGAACGATATCGCCAAATTTTGGATTGTATTCATAGGGCCGAAGTGGATTGGCGTCGGCTTTGCTTTTAGGCGTGGCGGTATGTTTTATATCTTGGAACACGACCATGGTTTTGGGCACTCGTAGGTAACTAAAAAATTTACGCACTTGATATCGCGATATGGCCTCGTCTCCTTCGGAATATGACACAAATGTTGGAACCTGAATTTTGTCCGCTACGTCCCAGCCGAAAAGCTGGTGAGTATTACGGGCTCCTCCCTGATTGGAAACGCCTAACAGTTTGCGATTCATGTAATTGTGCAGCCTTGGTAGCTGGGCGGCCATGTGCAGAGAAAAATACGGCACGTTCAAACCATCCACGGGTGTTTCTTCCCAATCGTTGCCATTAAAGCCGAGCACGTTTCCCAAAGAAGCTGCCAGGCCCACTTTATTAGAAAGCCCAATCGCTGGCGACCATACGAATAGTCCTCGCACTTGACCCGGATACTTGAGCACGGCGTAGGCGCCTAAAATTCCCCCAAGTGAAAATCCTGCAACCAAAGTCTTTCTTCCGAGCTTCTGGGCATATTTCACGCTTTGATCAATTTCCTTCAACCAATCCTCATAGCCAGTTCGGTCGGCTAAACGGTAGTTTCGGTTCCAGTGTCCTGGCAATAGCGGCATATAAACGTTCATTCCTTGGCGATGAAATACTTTCGCCAAGCCCATGAGGGAGCGAGGCGACTCGTAGAGGCCATGAATGAGTATCACCGCATACTCTGTTTTCTCTCCATGTGTGAGTAATACGGGCGCATGTTTTGAATGAGAAAGAGTCTTCAGTCGGGCTTCGCGATATTCCGTAAATTCACTTACGGCTTGAGAAAAGACAAAATCTTGGGGCGGATTTCCACGCGACTGTGAGTCGCCCGGAAATGCGAACGTTACTACGGAGAGAAACAGGAAGAGAATCATGGGGTCCTTTTGATAAGAATTCTCGAAGTTTATTAACGCATTGCAATAGTCAGCACAAGGAGAAATTCGATTCAGTCTTAGGCTTCCGAGCCCGAGGATTCTGGCCCAGAGGAAAGGCTTCGCGTCCCCAATCTGAAGGATCGGAATAAACTGCGTGATTTCAGATAGTTACAAGATAATTCTAGGGCAATCTAGAAGAAATTTTCTCCCAACAATTTGCCCGAACTTGCCGACAAGTAGGGATGTGGATTTGGTTATTACCCTTTACCCTAGCCTTTGCGGATGTTTCCGCGGATCGATGCCGAAAATCTTCGGACCCCAAAGCCCCACGATTTTCCGTGGTGAAAACGTTAGCCGAGTTGGCCAGCCAATTTCAGCAAATTTATGAGAGCGATACTCGCCTCGCCAGCCGAATTTATTGGCAACCGAATCAGCAGAATTTTCTCGCCCCCTATGGCGGAGGCGAAGCCGTTATTCCCAAAGCTGTGATTGATAAAATCGCTGATCACTTGCAGACTGCCCTCGATCGCGGCTATGCCGATTTTCCCTTCTACTCCGACTTAGGCCACGGTCACCTGTTGTATCCGAAAAGCTGGGGGAATCAAGAAGGCACCAGTCTTGCCATCTTGGAAAAAATCCTCAATAGCTCCGAAACGAAGGTGCTTTACCACACTGCGGAGCTCCTCCAGCTTCGCGAGGGAAAGTTTTTCAATGGCGCCTTAAATCCCGATCCTTATATGCAATGGCGCTACTATTCACGAAATATACTTGGGGATCTGGAAAATAGTAAAAATTTGGCCGTACTTTTCGCCAAAAACGAAAAATACAATACCGTGCGCTCGTTAGAAGCGTATCGCGAATGGGGAACCTTCTATTTTAGTGCTAACAAAAATGGCTGTTTCCCTTTTCAATTTCATGGGAAGACCCACTACTTTGATTTGAGTTTTTCACTATGATTTTTTTGTTGCTGCTATCATCACTTGTCCATGCCCAAAATTGCCTTGAACCGGTGGCCATTCAGCAGGTGGTCGAAGAGTCGCTTGAAAAACTTGCCCCGTTTCTAATCACAGTTACACCGCAGATTCGGGTGAGTTATGAACCTAAAGAGGGACCATTCATTGCGTATGCCCATATAGAGAAAGAGGAAAATTCTGGTGTAATTCACTTTCAAGGAAATCAATGCCGAGATCGCTTTTATGCCGATGAAATTCAGCTGCTCCTTTGCCACGAAATTGGCCATGTGGCTGGAGGACATCCTTTTATGAACTTCTTGGGCTCAGGCGCAAAACTTTCTGCTGAAGGCCAAGCAGATTTTTTTGCCGCCTCGACTTGTCTCCCCTATTTGTGGAAAAAACAAACTAGAAAAACACAAATCCGGCCTGAGGCCGAAAAATACTGTGCTGAAAACCCCAACCCCCTCTGCCCTCGCCTTGCTTCTGCCAGCCTAAATTTTCAAGAGTACTATCATGATCTAGCAAAAACCGATGGATCCATGCGAATACCGCCCGTGGACCCTGGGGCAAAGCCCTCATTATTTGCCACCGATACCAGGCAGGTGAAAAAAACATTACTACGCGAATATCCCAGCGCTCAGTGCCGACTGGATATCATGAAGGTAGGAATCAATTGCGAATCACTTATTTTACCCACCAACTTTCATCAATTTCCTGACTCGCCCCTACAATGCGCCAAGCGAATGGATGAAGTGCCAATCCCCACTTGCTTTCGCCAAAAAATTAACGCCAATTAACACGGTGGCTGGTCCAGTAGAGACTCAAATCTACCGATAGTGAGGAATGAACTTTCTATTCCTTTTCCTGACCACAATTTCACTCGCCAATTGGACAAAAATTCCCTCCGACGAATTCAGTTTGCCGCCTCCGCCTGAAAAGGATAGCCAGACCTACAAACAAGATTTTGTGCAGTTAAAAAAGTATCAAGACACCCGTTCGAACAGAGAATGTGACTTAGCGAAATCTCAAGAGCACCCCACCTTCGCAGCTCTTTTCGCCGGCACTGAAGCCTTGTCTGAAGATGAAAAAGGAGCGGCAAAAAATTTGGTTACAAAAGTAATGAAATTTGCCGAACGAGTCGCCGGATATCACAAAGACAAATTTAAACGCCCCCGCCCCTATGACGTGGACACTAGCATCGAGCCCTGTGCAAAAAAACCAGGCGGCGCAAAATCCTATCCTAGCTCCCATGCCACAGCAGCAGCCGCTGGTGCCTGCGTACTTGCTTTAGCGATCCCAGCAAAGAGTGAACAAATCGTGGAATACGGAGATTTTCTTGGCGAGCTGCGCGTAATCGTAGGCGTGCATCATCCCAGTGATGTAAATGCGGGGCGGTCTTTGGGTCGTGCAATTTGTGATCGTTTGGCAAAGACAGAAGATTTTTCGCAAGAATTAGCTACCCTAAAAAAACAAATAGCCAAGCCCTGATTCCTCAAGGCTTGGCCCACAAAGCTTGCCAGCTTAGTTTTTCAAGTAGCGGCTGCAGCTCATCGAAATTTCGATGGTCTCGCCATTTCTTTTGATCAAGCTAAGAAGAGCAGGAACAACGTCACCAGCATTTACGGGTTCGCCGTAGCTGAAATCCACATCCAATTTGATGTGCTTGAGTTGTCCAAGCTTCGTGCCACCAATCAATTCCCCTTTTCGGCCGCTGTCGTTGAAACGTAGGTCAACGTCAGCCACATAAAATGCGCCACGATTGCTGAGCGTAGAGTTTGCGTCAGTAAAACGAGCGATGGTTTTATTGCCAAGTTGTAACGAAGGATCAGAAACCACCATAACGGCCGCATTACGGGTTCCTTCAGAAGGCTGAGTGTGGTTATAAACGGTCACGGCCAAAGAATCTCTGGTGGCTTCACAAGTAAAACCATCAGCGTGGGCGTTAGCAGATACCAATACAGCAGCAAGTACAAACAAAGTTTTCATTTTCTCTCCCATTTGAATGCAGTTCGGTTTCCGTGGAACTGATTATTTCATCCGTGTGCACCTAGAGGTAGTACAGG
>CAYZLH010000248.1:0-4661 GCA_964478795.1 uncultured Bdellovibrionales bacterium
TTTTCTTTCGCTGCGAAACAGCGGGAGGTAAATAGGATTTGCCCAAATCTCGCGCCAGGATTTTATTTCTTCCCTTGAGCAAATCTAATTTTAGGTGGTGAGGCACACCGTAAAGAAACTCTACGAGCCGATGATCGAGAAAGGGCACTCGGGCTTCCACACTGTGAGCCATCGACATTTTATCTTGTCTGGCCAAAATATTATCTGGCAGCCATGAATGGTACTGGCGAACTAGAGCGTTATTTAAAAAATCTAAATCGTTCTTCAGCGGCCAGGATTCCGCCGGTCGAAAGGCCTTGGCCGCGAAGTCCTCTCGGTAAAGCGCAGTACGACTATCACTGTCGAACAGCCCAATCAGAAATTCATACATTTCCATCGGATGGTTTCTCGCGGCAACACGGGCAAACTGCGCCACTTTTTTACGTCCCTTTTCTCCAAGAAAGGCCGGATAGTCGAAAACAGAATCAATCAGGTGAACGGGAAGTTTTTCTACGGCTGGGGCTACAAAAAGATTCAAACCAAAAGATGGCACAAATCTTTTCGCTCGATGGGTTAGCAGCATCACGCGATGAAAAAGATAACCGGCCAATAGCTCGTCGGCCCCCTCCCCCGTCAACACCACCTTTACGTGCTGAGAGGCGAGTTTTGAGAGAAGAAATGTGGGCAGATAAATGGGGTCGCCTACAGGTTCATCATTGTTCCAAATCATCTGAGGCAGAAAATTCAAATCTTTAGCGCCGCAGATGATTTCATGGTGATCACTACCCAAATATTTTGCCACGTTTTTGGCGTTTTCCGTTTCGTCGCCTTCCCAATCGAAACCTACGCAAAAAGTTTTTAGTGATTTCCCCGAAATCTTAGTGGCTGCTGCCGTAATGAGACTAGAGTCTAAACCACCACTAAGATAAGAGCCCACCGGCACATCACTCTCTAAGTGAATGCGAATTGTTTCTTCGTAAAGGGCGGCGAACTGTTCGCGATAGGCCTCGTCACTGAGGCGGGGCCGACTCTGCGCTCGCAGCATCTCTTCCCCGGGATCCCAGTATTTTTCAAAACGAAATTCGCCCGACTGGAAACTCATCCAATGACCAGCGGGGAAACGCTCAATGCCAGCAAAAAGAGTATTTTTTCCCGTGGTGAAACGAAACTGCAGATAGGAGTCGATGGATGGAACGTGCACATCCCGTGGCGTTTTCTCCCATTCCAAGATCGATTTTATTTCGGAGCCGAATAGCAGCGTAGAATTCTTCCGATAGAAGTATAGAGGTTTAATGCCGAGGCGATCCCTGGCCAAATAGAATACTTTTTTCTGAAAATCGTAAAGGGCGAAGGCGAACATTCCGCGCAAGTCCTTAACGCAATCAATTCCCTTCTCTTCATAAAGGTGCACGATGGTTTCCGTATCAGAATGGGTGGAAAAACGATGACCGCGCTCCTTCAGCCCAGCCATGAGTTCGCGATAGTTATAAATTTCTCCGTTAAAGACGATGGCTACCGTGCGGTCTTCGTTATAGATCGGTTGTTTTCCCGTGGCAGTGTCGATGATGCTTAATCGACGCATAGCCATACCGATATTTTGGTGCTGAAAGATACCCTCATCGTCGGGACCGCGATGAGAAATGATACCCGCCATCTTTTTTAGTAATTCAAGATTGGGGTCGAGACCGATATAGCCAGTGATTCCGCACATAATATTTCTGTTATTCCCAAAACCTAGGTAAAATCTCACTCGCCTAGAGGGAAGAAACTAACATAACGCTCTAGGCAAAACAAATTTGCTTGAGACCCAATCCGTGAGCCATCCATGCTAAATTCGAAGTTTTTCTCCGCCCGAATGCCCTTCGAATTGACTCGATTTGCCATGCTTTCCGGATTTACCTTTGCCGTCGATTTCGGGGTTTTTTCCCTGGGCATTTGGCTAGGCCTAGGAACGCTGCCTAGCCTGCTGGTGGCCAGAGTTGTGGCCATAGTAGTGAATCTGACGGGGGCAAAACTCTTTGTTTTTCGCTCCAATGAAGAGTGGAAACGAATTGTCCCCAAGTTTTTGGCTCTTTGCGCCCTGCATACCATGCTTTCGTATGGGATAATTTTATTGTTCCAAATGTGGATTTCCTCGGTACTGCTGTGTCGAATCATCGCCGATTTGGGGCTATTTTTGCTGAGCTTTGCTGTGCAACGGCGGTGGATTTTTTAAGGTCCTTTGGCGACCCAATGCGGCCGTCGATCCCGCCCTAAGAATTCGCTTTATAAAAGCGCTTTTACCTTTGCGAGAAAACCTTCGGCGCGATGGGAAAAAGTGTGCTCTCGCAGCGTTCGCTCTTGGCCCGCTTTCGCAATGGCCTCCGCTTCTCTGGGGTGCTCCAGCAGCCACTTGGCTTTTTCGATGCATTCCTCACGATTTTTGTAAGTGACAATTTCAAAATCCGGGCGAAAAAGCTCCGGTAGATTTTCTCGCCAATCGGTAAAGAGACAGGAGCCCATCCCCGTGGTTTCAAATAACCGCATATTCGATGCAAATTTCGGTGACGAATCCGCATGAATATTCAAAACCACTTTTGATTTTCGAATGGTTTCATACATTTCCAAGCCATACTTCGCCGGATGCAGATACGGCTCGAGCTGGGGATTTCTTTGCGATACGGGGAGTGACTTTCGCTTCATTTTGTTCGTAAGGCCCGCTGCGAAGAGCGTTTTGTCTAGGCCATACTTCACTTGTTGTAGCTTCGTCCGAATCTCGTGTTTTTGTCCTAAACCAGCTATCGAGGAAAAGATTGATAGGTCGATATTTCTAGCGAGATCCTCTAACAGTTTCGATCGTTCATTGTGAAACTCACTGCCACGAATAATTTGACCGATAAAGGTTACAGCAAATTCTTTTTCACTCGTTTTGGGCACCCGATCCAAAATCCGTGGCTCAAAACCGTGATGCATTAGCGCGGCTCTTTTTCCTGAAGAATTCAATCGATCTACAGATTCTTGGGCGCAGCTAAATACCAAATCCATGGAATCATAAAGCTCAAGCGGCGGAAGGGCACTTCCGGCCCAGCCCACCACTACCTTAAGTTTTGGGCATTTTTCGCGAATCTTTTGCAAAAGCGAAGGCGACGATTCGTTGAACCACAAAACCTCTGGCTGAAAGTCTGCGGCTTGTTCGGCTGCAATCTCTTCTATATCTTCGGGGAGCGTGGTTTCTGACCGATACTCTCTCCACCAGGCATACTGCAGCGGGGCTGCATTATACCAAATCTCCTGTATATCCACGCCACGGGGACGGAGTGCATGATACCAAAAATCTCCCCAGCCAAAAGCATCATAGTCTATGAAATCCTTTTGCTTTCTATAACAGGCTCCGGCCAGCTGATTATTTCGCTGATAGATTTCCCGAAAATATTCGGGATATGCGGATGTTATGTGCAAAAGCTTCATTTAAATATTGTAAATGTCTGGCTTGTAGAGCGATTGATTCTTTTTCAAGAATTCAATGGTTTCCAAAAGTCCCTCTTCCAAAGAAAATTTTGGTTTCCAGTTGGTGTTCTTTTTTAGCTTAGAAACATCACACAACAAACGTTCCACTTCGGAATTTTCAGGTCGTACGCGTTGTTTTTCTTCTTTGATCTGAAATTTCACTTTTAGTAACTCGCCGATCTTCTTCGCCAAGTCACCAATTGAAATTTCTGTACCGTTACCGATATTGGTCACTTCGCCGGCTAATTTTTTCGATTTCTGAATCGCCAAAAATCCCTGCACAGTATCTTCTACAAAGCTTAGATCCCGGGTTGGCTTGGTGTTGCCCAGTTGAATCGTCTTTTTTCCAGCTAGTAGCTGGGTGATAATGGTGGGAATTATCGCGCGAGCACTTTGGCGTGGGCCATAGGTATTGAAAGGGCGAACGATCTTTACGGGAAGACCAAAGGATCGATGATAGGAAATTGCCAATTGATCGGCGGAAATCTTCGAAGCAGAGTAAGGCGATTGCCCCACCAGCGGATGAAGCTCTGAGATGGGCACTTGCTGGGCAGTACCATAGGTTTCACTGGTCGACGTAACCAAAATGTCTTTTAACCCCAGCTCTTTTGCTGACTGCAAAACGTTATAAGTACCTTCAACATTGGTGCGGATATACGCTAAGGGCGAAACGTAGGAATAAGGAATTCCGATCAACGCCGCCAAGTGGAAAACGCCGTCGCAGCCCTTCATTGCAGCAAATACCGAATCGTAATCACGAATATCGCCGCTGATCACTTCGATTTTGTCTTTCACGCTGGAGCTTTCCAACCAACCCCACTGATTTTTTGAGTTGTAACGAACGAAGGCCCTCACTTGTATTCCGGCTTTTACGCAAGCCTCGGTGAGGTGGGAGCCAATGAATCCGCCGGCGCCAGTAATAAGTACTTTCTTCATGAATTTATCCTTTGCTGAACTTCCTTTTTACTATCAAACATTCCCGCTGAACATGCTGAACATGAGGAAAGCGGTACTAGTCTCAACTTGACGCCCTCACCCAAAAACACTCGAACGTCCCCGTTGCTGACTTTACATAAGATGTTGAATTTGTTACCAATGAAATATCTTTGACGAAGGGAGCCATTAGCAATTCATGAACCTCTCCACCGCGAGTCCTCCCGTGGTAATTCCGGCTTTCCAGCCCATTGAAAAAGTTT
>CAYZLH010000249.1:0-4656 GCA_964478795.1 uncultured Bdellovibrionales bacterium
TTTTCTATTGTCGCCTTGTTAGTTTTCTTCTTTGCGAAGTTTGTCTTGAAAGAGCAGACTGTTACCAAAAAATAGCACTGCCTTACGGCTCGATATTAATCTTGTCGGCGCCTGTATCTTTGTTGGATTAAATCTGAAAATCCTTTAGTAGCCTCGCCGCTAAAGGATTTTGGATTTTTCGTTGAGCGGAAACCAAAATTAACTGTTCTTCCATTCCGCCCATTTCACCGATCTTAATCAAATCGCCGTTGTAGACCTGTTTTTGTACCGAGTGTTGAGCGGCCGGAAGAAGCGCCAGTCCGTTAGCGGCAATTAGCTTTTTTAACGAAATATCTTGGCTTTCCACTAAAACATCCAACTCCAGAGCGTTGCTCTTGGCCCAGTGATCGATATCGTAGCGCAATTTACTGTCGTAGGTTGGAAGGACGAACTGTTTGCCGGAAATACTTTTCGGAAAATCTTTTCGCAAAGTCTTAAATTTTGGCGCTCCATAAATTCCAACTTTTTGCTTGGTAACCACCCGATGAAACAAACCCTTTGCATCTAATGATGTTGGCACGAAGTTCGTGACGACCAAATCAACTCGGTGAGCAGCCAATTCACTTAACATTTCCGCCGGCCCACCTTCTAGAAGGGTGATCTGACAGGGAGAAATCTTTAACGCTGCTTTCACCAACTGAAGGGTTATCTGCTTTGGAATTGAATCAAGTGAACCAATACACAGAGATAATTTGGTTGGGCGAAGACGATCGTGAATTGCCTCATACATTTCCGAGCCCATGCGAAAGATCCCCTTCGCATATTCGAGAGCCAAACGCCCTTGTTCAGTTAGAATTAGCCGTTTGTGACTCCGCTCAAAAAGTTTAATTCCTAAATTTTCTTCCAGCTGCTTCAGCTGCGCCGAAAGTGTTGGCTGACCCAATCGCAATGTTTTTGCGGCTTTAGAAACCGATCCTTCTTCGGCAATTACCTTAAAGTAGTAGAGGTGATGATAGTTGATCCAAGGCTGATTTAAAGATTGTGTCATACACATCACTTTAAATGATGAATGCCGGAACTTTTAGTTTTTTTTTGGATAGTAAAAATTCTTTATTTCGCGGCCACGCGAACTTGATTCTTGGCCAACGATTCCTGACAGGAATTTCGAATTGTCGTATCTGTTTCGGTTTGGCTGCAGCTAGCCAGTGGATTTAAAAACGCCACATTCCAAGGTGCCTGATAAATGGCTGAGGCCGCGCCATAACGAATCGTTGAATCTGTAGATGAAAGTGCGGCGATGAGAATGTTTCTGGAACTATCGGTATCGATCCCTCTTAAGGCAAATGTGGCTCTGGCCCGCAATGCGACCACACTCGCGCTTTTTGCTTGGGTAGAAATTGTTTCGAAAAATTCTACACGCCCACTATTTCCCAAGGCATCCATCACCGCAAGCTGTTGGTCCAAACTTCCCGAACTTTGGGCCTCTTGCCATTTTCGCAATAGATATTGAACTTCGTTTTCGGCGGATTTTGTTTTTTCGATTGCCGCACCAAGTGCAAAAAGGGCGCCTTGGGCCAAATCGATGTCTGGTTCTCCTTCGGCAGCGTCTTTCAGAAAGTCTAATGTTTCAGGACTTGGTGGAGCCTGCGTAGTGGTGAATGCGCTGAGAATGGATCCCTTTCCCGATTGCGGAATCGCTGGATGCTTGTAGATTTCTTGAAGAGTGGCCTGGGCATCGGCGCTGCCATTGGTGGCCAGTGCGCCAACAATCGCTTGAAAGAGGGGCGATCCTGCACCCGCCTGAATAACTCCTTTGTCTAAAAGCATCTTTCTTAGTTCAGAGATTCTAGTTGGGTCTAGCTTGAGTGCCTTCACTAAGTCTCCGAATAACTCTAGCTGCCCGCTAGTCGATAGGTCTTGAATTTTTGCCAGTTTGGCGAGCAGAGATGGCCAATGAATTTTTTGATATTCAGGATGTTGCTCTAATGAAAGCTTTTGAGCGACAAGTTGAAGGGGAATATTGCGGGTAAAGTCCGTTACGGCGATCTCAGGCACTGACCTAGACGATTTTTGAAAGTGGATTTTTGTGAGCGACTGCGAGCGAAAGGAAAATTCACCTTCGCCAATACTCGCCAACTCTTTTGCTAAAATTCTCTGGGGATATTCGCCTTCACTCAAATAGATTTTTTGCACAAATTTTGTAACTTTTGGTGTGGTCTTGGTGGGATTTTCGTACTCTTTGTTTGTTTTAAAGAGTACGAGCTGATTGTCGGATTTGATGTCTGCCAAACCTAATCGGAAGCGATATTTTCCGACGGTATCTTCATTGGTAAAATAGAAAAAGTGGGCCAATAGATCTTTTAAGACATTATTTTCTTCTTCGCTTGAATGATCAGACTTTACGCTTGCATATAGTTCGTATTTCTTTTGGGCTGGAGAGATTTTTATGAGAAATTTTTCTTTTGAATTAGAAAAGCCGGCAATTTCTTGCCACACCATAAGTTTAGTTATGCCAGATCGCGACTCTAAAACATGTAAAAAAAGGTTTCCGGATATTTTTATTTCCGGAATCGCATTTTTAAATCCTTCGATTGTAACTTTTTTCTCGAACCCATATTGATACAAATGATTAGGTACTAGCGTGAATTTTTGCGGTGGCGTCGAGGCCAGATCACGAGAAACATTTTGCTCGAGTTCTTCGGAAAAAAAAGTGGCTTCTGTTGGCGATGAAGATTCTCCGCGAAGGAGAAACACTCCGGATGTGAGTGCAACTATGGCTCCGATCGCCAGAAGAAACTTCATGGTTTACTCACGGGGCATTGTCCGCTTCCCGCAGAAAAACAGTATCCATACCAGGCGTAAAGATCGTGATCGATAAGTCGCTTGAGCCCCCAACCGAATAATCCAAGATCAAGGAATGCATAGAGGCGACCCTTCAAGAAGTGCACTACGGCAGACGCAGTAATTACCGTGTCTTTTCCTTCCAGCGAGAAACGAGAGTTGATGTCAACTCTTGCATCTACGAGATCCAGCTGCCCGCCCACTCCACCGCGGACAAAAATTGCCGAAGCATAACCTTCAATAAAACCAGCCGCCGTGGCATTAGCGGAAAGTTGAATTCCCGGCTCGGAGTATTTAATGGGGAACGAAATATTCGTCATATTTTTCGCGCTTAAATTCGCTTGAAATCTTGCGCCGCCATCCACATGTACGGTCACCGGGCCGATGGGATAAGCTACGATCGGCACCCGCACCTGAGTTGGTGCTAGACCAACGCTGAACTGCGCTCCATCCGTATAGAAGTAGTGGCTATTGGAAAAAACTCGTTTGCCGAAAGAATAGACTTCCGTATAGGTAACGCCATCGATGGTGTTGGGGGGTGATGTAAGGGCGAAGAGCGCACGAAAGGCCGTGCCCAAGGATTTTAAGGTAAAATAGGTACCGGAGGCTTGTCCGGGTAAGGTGGTGGCCGTTACTTTGCCGCCCATTTCGGTTCCCAAGACTTTTACTTCCTTTTCCGCATTCAATACTGGTTCCGCCGCATCTACGGGTGCCGGCACCGCCAAAAGGCTCAGGAACAGGAGGGTTCTTTTTCGAAATATGAAGTGCGGCATTATTCTGACCATATTAGTCAATTATAGAGGGATTCGCCGGTTTAGTTAAGAAAATTTAACTTTTTCCGTGTACAAACACCTAAGTGATCGAAATTACTGAATTATTTATACTAAATAAATCCTGACATTTGCCCCAAACCCCCTCTAAAATAGAAAAAAGCATGAAAATCGCCTTTTACTGCCAGAACGTATTAGGGCTGGGTCACATCACCCGTAGCCGGGCCATTCTGCGTGAACTTTGTAAAGAACACGAGGTCACCTTTATTCAAGGCGGTCAAGAATCTGGCCTGGAAATGAACTTTCCGAATCTCGAACTCTTTTCCCTCCCCCCGATCATGATGAAGGAAGTAGATGGTAGCCTCTATGTTCCCGATGAGACCGTGACCATCGAAACGCAGTGGGAAAGGCGTCAGCAACAGCTCCTACAACTAGCGGACAGAT
Organism: uncultured Bdellovibrionales bacterium; assembly: GCA_964478795.1. Classification (GTDB taxonomy): domain Bacteria; phylum Bdellovibrionota; class UBA1018; order CAIPTA01; family CAIPTA01; genus JAKFYM01. Next base: position 4,035 of record CAYZLH010000249.1, read on the forward strand.
TTTATGACATTGCGATCATTGAACTCTACCCCTTTGGCCGACGACAGTTTCGGAAAGAAATTGAACAGCTTCTGGAATTTTTTCGTAAGCAAAATCCGAAAATTAAAATCTACTGCTCCCTCCGGGATATCATGATTCAGAAGTTGTCGGAGCCCGCCCGGGTAGAGAAAATCCTTCAAGCCCTCTCGGGCTTCGACGGAGTTTTGGTGCATTCGGATCCAAACTTAATTCCCCTTGAACTCACTTGGCCAGCCGCCAAAACGATTCGAAAAAAGCTCATTTATACAGGATTTGTGACCGAACCTTCAAAAATCGATTCCAAACAAGCTGGCTCGACTCGTACCAATGAAATCTTGGTAACCGCTGGGGGCGGAAATGTGGGCGAGGATTTTTACTTTTCGCTCCTACAAAACACCCAGCATTTCCCCGAATTTCAGTTCACCTTTGTCATTGGCCCCTATGCCAAAGAAGAATTTCGCACTAAATTTCATCAACTCGCTCAGGGGAAAAAGAACGTAAAAACGGAGGGCCTCATTGCCCAGTTCGAAGAGCGGTTGCTCACCTGTCGTCTATCGATAAGTTTAGCTGGCTATAATACAGTGATGAACATTCTAAATACTAA
>CAYZLH010000250.1:0-4654 GCA_964478795.1 uncultured Bdellovibrionales bacterium
CCACCAGCTAAAACAAATAGCCACGGCTGGTTCATGTGGTGGTCCCCGATTCTGGCACTCGTCCGTAACTGTCTTCCAAGCGCACCACATCTTCGAGATGAGGTGTGCTGACTTCAAAGATTTCACATTCCGTAATGGCCTTCATGCGATGCTTGCGATTCCGTGGGATATGATGACTTTGTCCGGCGTGTAATGACATCTCGGCTAAGGTGCCATCCTCTTTCTCAAATGTCAGCAACATTTCGCCGCGATTTAAATAGATTGTTTCTTCCTTCACCCGATGAAACTGCAAACTCAGCTGATGTCCCTCGCGAATCACCAATACTTTGCCGATATAATCTTTGGTCACTGCAAAAATAATTTCGTGCCCCCAGGGCTTTAAAACCATTTTTTGCTCGCGCAAACTCAAGGAAGCCTCCAAACAAAGAAACTCGAAAACGCCCCTTTAGATTTTAATTGGGAAGCTTCCCGTTCGGCCTGACGCTTCGATTTGTAACCGCTCAGCACCACGCGATGCCATTCGCCCTGGCGATCTTTGAAGGGCGCCAGAATCTCCGCTTTCACATTCTTCGTTTGCAGTTTGCGAATCTGACTTTCGGCTTCTGAGCGAGTGGGATGACTACCCACTTGAATCACATAAGTGCCCGGCTTTGGCGCCTTTTTCACTTCCTGCGGAAGACTAGAATTTTCCGGCGCCTTTCCTCCAGGCGGTTCCACGCCAGATTCTTTCAAGGCGTTCAACAAATACTCATCGGAATTTTTGTCAGACTCTTTCCCGGCGGCCACTTCCGGTTTTACTTCCTTTGGCAATTCTTTCGCCGTCTCTTTGGTATTTTCCGCGGCATGCTCGCCATGAGTCTCAGGCGCATAGGTCTCGCCAAGGGCGGGAGCACTATCACCCTGACTGGTTTCGCCCAGCTTTCCGCCAATGGCCTCGGCGTCTTTGCCGCCAACTTCTTCCTGGGCTTCATGTTTTTCTAGAGCCGCTTTTTTTCCCACGGATTCTCCGTAGCGAACTCCCACCGTAAAGGAAAGCACTGTCACCAGCACAAAAAGCACCACCAAAATGACGACTTCTTTTTTTTCCACCACGTAAAGCGAAGGTTTTTCCGACATGACATCCTCGAGATTGCTTATCTTCAGTATCCCCAGTGGTTGCAGTAGTGTCAATGCACCAAGGGTTTAAATTTCTTACTCTTTTTCCCCTTTTCCCCCTCTTACAGGTTAAACGGGGCGGCACGGGATTTGCGAAGTAGATCCGGTAACCGTTGAAAAAAGGAGAAACAATGAGAGCTAAAAACGAATCGGGTCAAGGCTTAGTGGAATACATCATTTTGGTGGCCTTAGTGGTGTTGGTTTGCGTGGGCTCAAGTAAGCTATTGGGGAAAAAAATTAACGCCAAACTAAAAGAGGTAAAGGAGCAGATCGACGAAGGAATTCCGGTCAATCTCTCGCCATGAAAAACGAAAACGGTAGCGTAATAGTGGAAGGTATCTGGGGGGTGTTTCTCATGCTCCTATGCGTGCTTCTCCTTATGCAGATTTTATGGTCGGGGTGGAAGAGTCGTGAACAAGAAACAAATCGATTTTGGCAAAAACGTCAGGAATTGCGAAAAGGGATTCTTACTCTTAAGTCTAGTGATTTGGATTCCCCTCTTCGTCACTTTACTTTGGGTCACCTTTACTTCCGTGCAAAAATCGCAGGCTAAAATCGCCAGCCAATCCCAATTAGACATTTGCGCCGTTCAACGAATTCACAAAAGAAGGCTACTGTTTCGGGCGATCGTAAATACCAACGATGTCATTCGCTTCACGAATATCGCCGTCGCTAGTCTAAGAGGAATTTCCTTGCTCGGCGGTCCATTGGGAAAATTGGCCAGTACTATGGGGGAACAAGCGCTGATTCGCTGGAACCAGATCACCGGTAAACAACAAAATCTAATGCTAAAGCTATTGGCCGCTGAGGAAAAGAATTTCGTCTGTGCGCCCACCAAATACGCAAAGGCACTAGCGTTCTGCAAACTACATCCGTCGCTGGCGAACCTAGTTTTCCGCTCCACGCCGTCGATGCCCGATCTGGTTGCCCCCTTACTGGCCCGCCAAAACCTGTTTGGCCAAGCGATTTGTCGAAAGAATCTTTTAGTCACGGAAATTCAGCTCTTTGGCGATGCCACACTTATGCAGGAAAAATTTCGGGAGGTGTATGCAAAATGAAAAAGGAACAATCTTTGTGGAAACGCCGCTTTTTCTCATGGTCATCTGCTTTTTCCTTTTGGGGATCTGGAAAATTCACCAAAGTTGGCAGCAAAAAATGGTGGCCATTGTGGCGGAGAGAAATTCCGCCATTGAACGAACTCGGCAAACCACATCGCTTTTTCCAATTGGGTTTCCTACTGTTGATTCTATGGTCCGTGCTCCCCGACAGCGAGGAAGAGAAAGCTCCCTTCCCCCATTGGAAAAAAGTGGAGAGCCCTAGCTGCACGCTCCAAAATCCGGGTTTTTACATCGCCGAAGGAGAAGATCGCTCCGTTGAACTTTTTCGGGGAGTGCAAGGCATCTATGCGCCGAGTGAATTGCCAGCAAATCCCCAATGCATTTCCATTACCCAACCCACAAATATTGAGGAACTATGAAAATAATCACACTCACGATAGTATTTTCCCTGGCCTTTACTCCCCTCGTCCACGCGCAATCCGTATTGTATTTTCAAGCGCGCATCCAACATGAGCTACTCGCCGAAGAGGCAATTGAATTTCTTCATTGCATCTCTCGTAAGGCAGAAATTCCGTGGGAACTATCCGAAGCTCCGGCCAAAAACAAATTAATGCTCAAAGAAGAAAATGGAAAACTAACTGGCACTTTGCAAGTTGGAGAGATTCGGGAAGACGTGACCTTTTCGTTAGGTGAAGCCTATGACGTTTGTGAGAAACTGTATCCAGACCCCGACAAAGATCAAATCGCCGCCAGTATGCCGCTGGAATCTGTAGCTACGCCAAAGTCGACAAAGACTTTACTAACCGCGGGCACCATCGCGCTGGCTATTGGGTTGGGAATCTTTCTTTGGCAGCGGCGCGGGCCCGATCATCGCGCGGTGGAATTGCGCTAAAAAACTTTTTTGCTAGAGTGGAGGGTTGATCCGATTGCAGGACTAGTCGCGTTTTCCCCTGTTCCTTAATCAACGGGAATGCGTCGCGAAAAAATACGGGAATCTTTTTCTCTTGAAAAAGTTTTTTTGTAGAATCTCCCGCTAATTGCTGCCGCGTAAAAAACGGCGCCCGGGGAAACCACCGCCCAAATTCCGAGCGAAACTCTTGCGCGCTCGATTTTGCACCCTTGAGGCGCTCAGCACCAACCAATAGAAAACCGCAGGAAACCCAATAGGTGCGGCTCCGATGCTCGAGTTTACCTTCGCCCTTCTCAATTCGTTCCTGCAATCTGCGCGCGAGAGCCCGATCGAAGCCAAAAAGGCTGCTCAGCACGGCCGTATCGACCCACACGTTTCCCTCTAAGCGATACAACTGCCATCCTTTTTTGGAGCGCCAAAGCGGGCGGGGAAGTGGCGTGGGTGCTAGTTGCGCGACTTCATCGGCTAAAGCGGCTAAACGCTTTTTTACTCCCGGTCGACGGGATTCCAGCAATGGGAGCAGCTCGAGTCGAATCCAATTCCGTTCGTATTTCGTGGTGGCATTGGAGGAATCCTCTCGCCAGGAAATCTTGTGGGCCTTGGCTTCCTGTAGAATCTCTTCTTTCGAAATCGATAAGAAGGGCCGCACGATGGGCGGATCCACTGCCGGCATGCCCCGCAATCCCCGCACGCCAACTCCGCGGATCAAACGCAAGAGAATCGTTTCGGCTTGGTCATCTAGATGATGGGCCAAAAACAAAAGATCTGTCGACAGTAAATGTTTGGCAAAAAACTTTTTCCGTTTCTGCCGCAAAGTAGTCTGTGTGGGTTTTTTCAGTTTTACCAAAGTTTCGGTGACTAAGGAGACCTGCAACTTTCGGCAAAGCTCCTTCATAAAATCTTGCTCCGCCCGCGATTCCTTCCCGCGGGTATTGTGATTCAAATGGAGCACAAAAATTTCTCGCTGCGGAGAAAATTTTTTGCAGTATGAAACCAAAGTATGCAACAGCACTACGGAATCTACTCCGCCCGAAACGGCCACGGCCAGGCGAGCGTCTGTTGGAATAGCTGCTAAACTTTTGGCGATTTGGCGATAAAATTTCATTCCTGCAAAGCGGCTTCAATAGCCGCCGTTAGCTCCTTGGAATCAGGAGTTACCTTCGCTGAAAAATATTGTAAAGAACCATCTTTTTTCACCAAAAATTTTCCAAAATTCCAGCCCACTTCCGCCTGGGCCTGCTGCTGCAAATACTGGTAGAGCGGATGAGGATTTTCCTTTACTCCGACTTTGCCAAACATCGGAAAAGTTGTTTTGTATTTTAGCTCACAGAATTTTTTAATTTCCGCTTCGGTGCCCGGCTCTTGCCCGCCAAAATCATTGGAAGGAAATCCCAGCACCAGAAAATTTTGCTTTTGGTAGTTTTGGTAAATTTTTTCCAAACCAGCATATTGTGGAGTGAATCCACACTGGGAAGCTGTATTCACGATCAGGAGAACTTTCCCCTGATATGTTTTGAGCTTCGTGTCCTTG
>CAYZLH010000251.1:0-4643 GCA_964478795.1 uncultured Bdellovibrionales bacterium
GTTATACGCCACGCCGATCAGCATATCGATCGGTTGATCCAAATCCTCACCGCTCATCAATTTCCCTTTGCGCATGTGCCGAACGATTTCCAATAACTTAAGGGAATTCCCTTCAAAAACACTCTTGGCCGGCTCTGGACCTTTCCGCACGGCATCTCCAGTTACGGCTAAAATTCCGGCGATATTGAGTGCAGCCGCACCGAGAATTTCGGTCTGCAATGCGATCAAATTCTTATCGCGACAGGTAATATGATAAATTGTGTCCATGAACGCCGGCCCCGCGTGAAGCAAGCGGGATTGAAAAGCGAGCGGATGCATCTTTACATTGGCATTCGGATTATCTGCCAAATTCAGGGCATCGGTGCCTTTTTGCCCTAAATGAAAGCAGCCGTCGCGCACCGCTTGACTTTTGTGACCCTGGGGAAGACCAACTTCCACGGTGACGAATCGATAGTTGGGTGCATAGAGCTTTTCCAAGAGACGCTGCCGAAAATGCGCTTCTGGTTTGTAGTTTGACTTCATCCGTTCCCCTAAATCTTGGTTATTTTTGGGCCTTCTGGCGAATCTAAAACCTTATAGCCATGTTTTTGTAATTCCAAGCGAATCCGGTCACTCTCAGCCCAATTTTTCTGTTTTCGGGCCTCTTCGCGCGCTTTGGCTAATTCCAATACCTCTGGAGGCACTGCGACTTTGGCTTCCACTGAAGCCGCTAAGCCTAATCCCAAGGTTTCATCAAAATTTAAAACTAAGGCCTTTTTCTGCTCCGAACTTAGCTGCGGCTCCTTCAACACCGAGAACAATACCGCCAAAGCTTCTGGAAAATTTAAATCATCAAACACGCTTAGTTCGAACGCTTTGACTTTTTGATTCATTAACTCGGAATAGACACCCGCCGCTTGGACATCCTTCCAATCGGCCATGCGCTCGATGATCCCCCGATAGCCGCTTTGCGCAGCCTTTAGGGCATCAAAGGAAAACTTCAAGGCCGATCGGTAGTGCGCCTGAAGCAAAAGAAAGCGGTACTCTAGAGGAGAAAAACCCTCTCGCTCTAACACCGAAAGAGTTAAAAACTCTCCCTTACTTTTGCTCATTTTGCCTGAATCTTCCGTGAGAAATTCGCCATGCATCCAAAAATTCGCAAAGCGTTTGCCAGTAGCCGCTTCGCTTTGGGCAATTTCGTTGGTGTGATGTACGGGAATATGATCGATCCCACCGCAATGGAGATCAAAGGTTTCTCCCAAATATTTCATGGCCATGGCCGAGCATTCAATATGCCAGCCGGGAAACCCTTTTCCCCACGGGGAATTCCACTCCATTTGTCGCTGTTCGCCCGCAGGCGAAAATTTCCATAAGGCGAAGTCAGTGGAACTTTTCTTATCACCAACCGCCACTCGTTTCCCGGCCTCAAGATTCTCCACGTCTAAACGCGCGAAATCTCGGTACGCAGGAAACTTTTCCGTATCAAAATACAATCCGTCCTCGGTGCGATAAACAAACCCCTTTTTTTCCAACCTCTCTACCAATTGAATCATTTCCGGAATGTGGTCGGTAGCTTTTGGGATAATTTGCGGCTTCAGTACGTTGAGTTTCTGTAAATCGGAGAAAAAAACATCGGAGTAATATTTAGCGATATCCCAAATATTTTTACCCGTCCGTCGAGCCCCCGCTTCCATTTTATCTTCACCGCTATCACCGTCAGACACCAAATGCCCTACGTCGGTAATATTCATTACATGCTGCACTTGAAAGCCGGCTCGTTTGAGAGTGCGCACAAGCAAATCTTCGAACACATAGGTCCGCAGATTCCCGATATGAGCGTAGTGGTACACCGTGGGTCCGCACGTATATAGGTTTACCTGACCAGGCGTAATCGATTGAAATTTTTCCTTTTTCCGAGTCGCCGTATTAAACAAAGTGAGGTCTTTTTGCATGCCTCAATTCTACCAGATCGCTAGCCCAAAATCCTCGCCTATGTTAGGAAAGAGGAAATGGAACCAAGCTCCCAAAATATCAACCTTGCGGAATGGAAAAAGCAGTTGCACGACTGTTTTCAGCCCAATCCATGGATCTATTGGAGCGACTTCCTATTTTCCGTTACCGTGGGCTATGGCTGTTTTCTGGCCATTGAATGGTATTCCTCGCCTTGGCCGATCCAAGTCATCCTGTTTTTGGTATCGCTCTTTGCGCTTTACCGGGCGACGCTCTTTATCCACGAACTAACCCATCAAGAACGGTCAGATTTGCCTGGGTTTTCCTTTGCGTGGAATCTGCTGATTGGAATTCCTACGCTATTTCCGTCTTTTTTGTACCGCGGAGTACACATTGACCACCATAAGCGAAACACCTATTCCACCGGAGAAGATGGCGAGTATCTACCGCTCGGCGTATCGCCTTTTTGGAAAACCATAGCCTATATTGCACAGTCCTTTTACCTTCCCTTTTTGCTGCTACTTCGATTTGGGGTCCTGACCCCCATTTCCCTTTTCCATCCGGCGCTCCGCCGAACTGTCATGACTAAGGCTTCAGCTCTGTCAATTCGATACGATACCGTTCGGAAGGTGCCACAAGGTATCGAACTACGAAATTGGTATATTCTAGAGTTCTCGTGCTTCGCTTATCTACTCGCTTGGACCTACCTCCTAGTCACCGGAGTCGTCGGTATTGAAACGCTGATCCACGTCTACTTTATGATGGTCGCTATGTTTGGCGTGAATTCGGTGCGTACCGTAGTGGCGCATCGCTATAAAAATCGCGATGGACACGAAGTAAGCTTTCAAGATCAGCTATTAGATTCAGTAAATCTCGAAGGAAATGTTTGGTTTGGTGAGCTAGTGGCCCCCGTTGGTTTGCGCTTTCATGCGCTTCACCACCTGTTTCCCTCGATGCCGTACCATAGCTTGGCCACTGCCCATAAACGCCTACGAGCATCACTTCCGGCGGATTCCTTCTACCATCAAACAGTGGAACCAGGTTTAGTGGCCGCCCTCCTAGCACATTGGAAAAGTACACAGGAATCCACGCGAAAAATGGAGAGCTTGGGAACCCCATAATGCTAGCGCTCGTTGTCTACATTCCTGAATCACACCTAGAGACTGTTAAAGATGCCCTGTTCACTGCTGGCGCGGGACGAATTGGCGATTACGAACGATGCTGTTTTCAAACCGAAGGAATCGGACAGTTCCGACCGCTGGCCAATGCTCAACCTTTCTTAGGCCAAGTGGGAGAGGTAGAAAAAGTGAAAGAGTGGCGCGTGGAAATGGTTTTTGCTCCTTCACTGCGCGAGCCCGTGGAAACCGCGCTAAAAGCCGCCCATCCCTATGAAACGCCAGCCTATTGGATTCTTAATTTAGTCAATTCTTCGTGACAAAAGCCGCCCGCATCGCTCACTATTACTCTATGAAAATCTGGTTTTGCCTTGGTGTTTTTTTATTAACCGCTTGCACAAAATCCGCGCCGGAAGAAGAAGTTCCGAAAAATCGTTGGATGGAGCAAATGGTCACAGTCTTACCCACTATTCTTTGTCGCCCAGAAGGATTTTTTCGCTCTTGTTATCCACTCTCCGAAGATCAATGCCTAGAAATCGGCGTGCGCACCACCAAAGCCTGCTTACTGAAACTTTCCACCGAATTTCCTGCGGCTTTAAAACAGCCCAATGAGGGAGAAAAATGGGGAAAAGTGGTGGGCTCGTGCACGGGCGAAACTATGGAAGCTTCGCTTCCTGCGGAAGAAAAGAAAAAGTTACCCAAGCCCGAATGTGCCGATCCCACTGCCTGGAAATAAGTCGACCCGCCGCATTCATAGCTTCTCCCATTGGCCTGTTTCCCGTTCCGTGATACGTCCTAACTTCCAATAAAAAGTAAGGAGAACGCGGCATGTTGAGCTTTGGCAAAATTCAGGAAATCTTGGGCAAAGATTCGGAAAACCTTTTAGGTTTCAAAAATCCAAAAATTTCTAAAGACCAATTGCACCTCCCCACTGGAGATTGGGTGGATCGTATTTTTGCCAACTCCGATCGCTCCCCTCAAGTTCTGCGATCATTGCAATCCATGTATGGCCAGGGTCGTTTGGCCAACACCGGCTATCTTTCGATTCTCCCTGTGGATCAGGGAATTGAACACAGCGCCGGCGCCTCCTTTGCGGCCAATCCGCTCTACTTCGATCCGGAAAACATTATCAAGTTGGCCATTGAAGGCGGTTGTAATGCCGTGGCCACCACCTTGGGCGGTCTAGGAATGATGTCGCGCAAGTACGCCCACAAGATCCCCTTTATCGTAAAGTTAAATCACAATGAATTGCTGACCTATCCCAATAAATTTGACCAAATCATGTTTGGAACTGTCGAAGAGGCTTGGAATCTGGGGGCTTGTGCTGTGGGAGCAACAATCTATTTTGGATCGGATGAATCTACGAGACAAATCCAAGAAGTTGCTCTTGCTTTTGAAAAAGCACATGAATTGGGAATGGCTACGATTCTTTGGTGTTACACAAGGAATAATGCATTCAAAGTTGATGGAGTGGACTACCATACCTCCGCTGACCTCACCGGTCAAGCCAATCATTTGGGTGTTACAATTCAGGCAGACATCATCAAGCAAAAGCTTCCAACACTAAACGGTGGGTATAAAGCTACCAAGCACGGAAAG
>CAYZLH010000252.1:0-4620 GCA_964478795.1 uncultured Bdellovibrionales bacterium
TTGGATTTATTTTGTACTGAATCCAAGAGCGATCCGCCGGATATTCCAAGCTTTCGCAGATCAAGCAATACTCGGTGCCTGGATCATCTTGGGGCTGAGTCGTCATACTCTCAAACATTAGGCCCAAGCCAGAAGCTGGATTTCCCTTCAGTGTAAACATATTGAGGGAGTCAAATCCGCCAAGATCGTGCAGCAAAAGCGTGCCACCTTTGGGTGCTTTGGGATCAGTGTACGAAACGTTCTGAAAGCCCTTTTTGTACTTTGGATTTCCATAGATCGAAATGGCATAACTTTTTGTGGTGTTGGCCATGGCGGCAGGGGCCACGAGCGAAAGAGCAAAGAAAAAGAGTCCAAAATAGTTCAGCTTCATGAAGTAGTCCTCGTTTGTTGCAAATCCGTGCGAATCCGCACGGCCAGGTCCCGATTATTAACAAATCTCGGCCGATTGTAAAAATATCCCTGCATTTTTCGGTGGTTAAAGGAGAGCCAACCGGGAGGCCCCCTTTTTTCCTCCATTTGCGGGACTGATTTTTTGCTGAATTAGGCCCCAAAAGGGGGGGTAAATCGCCATTTGAGACCCAAAAAACAGCCCATATTTCCCTCCCCAAAGAGGCTAAATCTTTGATTTCCTTACGAGTCTGTGGTTAAACCGAAGGGCTCGAATTTTTGTGGCTTTTCTCACTTTAGCGAATCGTTCCACGAAAACCACGGGCAAATCTATTGAAAGGTGGTTTTTAAAACTAACGAATGCAAAATACTCAAACTAACGAAAGCAAAAAAAACAAAGGCGTTGTGGCCAATAATAAGTGGCTCAGCGAGTTCGCCGACGTAACGGTGGACGAAAAAGATGTAGCGAATTTGGAGAGCCAAGATAAGCCCAAGAATCTTTCGGGCGAGGCTTCCTTCAGCGAGATCTTTGAAAAGGCTCAAACTACGACCAGCGTAAAAGAAGGTGAAGTAGTAAACGGAGCTGTAATCTCCATTAACGGAGATTTCGTAACCGTAGATATCGGTTACAAAATGGAAGGTTTAGTGCCCCTTGATGAATTCAAGGATATGGATGGAAAAGTAAACGTAAATGCCGGCGACCACGTGGTAGTTTACTTGGAAAAAATGGAAAACGAACATGGCGTGATGATTCTTTCTCGCAACAAAGCAGAGATCATCAAAGCTTGGGATTCCATTGCTGAAGCCTGCGAACGCGATGAAATCATCAGCGGCGTATGCACCAAAAAAGTTAAAGGTGGATTGGAAGTGGATATCGGCGTGAAGGCGTTCTTGCCTGGTTCGCAAATTGATATTCGCCCTGTTCGCAACCTCGATAAATACTTGGGCAAAAAGTTGAACTTTAAAGTGATCAAGTTCAATAAGAAGCGCGGAAATATCGTGCTCTCTCGTAAGGCTCTGCTCTTGAAAGAGCGTGAGAAGATGAGAGAAGAAACCCTTGAGCAATTGGCTGAGGGCATGGTGGTACAAGGCGTGGTGAAAAACATCACCGATTACGGAGCCTTTATCGACCTAGGCGGTATGGATGGCTTGTTGCACATTACGGATATGAGCTGGGGCCGCATCAAGCACCCAAGCGAGTTGTTCCAAGTGGGCGACGAAGTAACCGTAAAAGTATTGAAATACGACAAAGAAAAAGAGCGCGTATCGCTCGGCTTGAAGCAAGTTCAAGACAATCCATGGGACAAAGTGCCTGAGAAATATCACGTTGGTGATAAAGTATCCGGTAAAGTGGTTTCCATTAAGGATTACGGAGCTTTCGTTGAGTTGGAAGACGGCGTAGAAGGTTTGATCCACGTTTCCGAAATGAGCTGGACCAACAAAGTGAAACACCCTTCCAAAGTATTGGAGCCAGGAACCGAAGTAGAGTGCCAAGTATTGGATATCGACACCAAAAACCGTCGCATCAGCTTGGGCTTGAAACAGCTTGAGAGCAATCCTTGGGATCTCTTGGAGCAGAAGTTCCCCATCGGATCCACTGTTGAAGGTGAAGTGAAAAACGTAACCGATTTCGGTGTGTTCGTAGACATTGGCGAAGGTATCGACGGCTTGATTCACATTTCCGATCTTTCCTGGTCGAAAAAAGTGGCTCATCCTTCGGAAGCGTTCAACAAAGGCGATAAAGTTCGCGCCATCGTTCTTTCGATCGATAAAGAGACTGAGAAATTCTCGCTCGGTATTAAACAACTCGAGAGAGATCCTTGGGAAAACATCAAAGCCCGTTACAAAATCGGTCAAGCTGTGGAAGGTAAGATCTCCAAAGTGGCAGATTTCGGAGCATTCGTGGAGTTGGAAGAGGGCCTAGAAGGCTTGATCCACATTTCCGAACTCAGCTCTGATCAAGTAACGAAGGTTACGGATGTGGTGAATATCGGTGACTCTGTAAAAGCCGAAATCATCTCCATCGATCCCCGCGAGCGAAAAATTGGAATGTCGGTAAAAGCTCTCTTGAAATCCGAAGAGCGCGCCAATATCGAACAATATTCGGGCAACAAAAAAGCTTCGAATACCTTGGGCGATGTATTGGGATCGAAACTAAAAGGCATCAAAACAGACGAAAAAGAATAGTTCGTTGTTTTGCCAAATGAGAGGCCGCTGGAGCAATCCAGTGGCCTTTTTTTAAGCGTTTCCGGATATCGTATCTTCACTCCGCCAAAGAGGAAATGTCCCCAAACCTTCTGCTTTCGGCTACACTAGAAACCATGAAGAAAAATCCTTTGGTCCTATTGTTGGCAATTTCTGGCGTCTTTTTTGTCATTTTTTTGGTGTTTGTATTTCTCACTATGGGCAGCATCGTGAAGGATCGCTCGCTATTGGCCCGCGGTGGGGTGAGTGTTGGAGTGGTGAAGGTTAAGGATGCCATTATGGAATCGGGCCGAACCCTAAAGGAACTGAAAGAGTTTGAAGAAGACAGTAGTGTAAAGGCCGTGATCGTGCGAATCGACAGCCCCGGTGGAGCCGTGGGACCTAGCCAGGAGATTCATGATGCGATCAAGCGAATCCGAAAGTCCAAACCAGTAGTGGCTAGCTTCGAATCCGTAGCTGCCTCTGGGGGTTACTATATCGCCGTTGCCGCCGATCGAATTGTGTCCAATGCTGGCACCCTCACGGGATCTATCGGTGTGATTATGAACATGGCCAATCTATCCGAACTCTATAAATGGGCCAAAGTGGAACGCTACAATATTAAAAGCGGAAAATTTAAGGATGTTGGCAGCGAAAACCGCCCGATGACAGAAGAAGAGCGGCGATTGATGCAAGATTTGATCGACAATGTGTACAACCAGTTCCTAACAGCCGTAGCCGAAGGACGAAAGTTACCTGTGGAAAGTGTGCGACCTTATGCCGACGGTCGAGTACTGTCCGGTGATCAGGCATTCAAAGCTGGACTAGTGGATAAATTGGGTGGAATAGACGTGGCCATTGATGTGGTCAAGGAATTGGCGAAATTGGACGCGAAAACCAAAGTAAACTTGGTGTACCCGGAACCGAAGCGGAAATCTTTGCTAGAGGTCCTAGGCCAAAACACCGCAGACTCTTTGCTACAAGGCCTAGTGCAGAGAATGGGCAATGAATTAAGTGCCGCTCCGGTGCAAACCAACCATAAAGGCCTTTTCTTCTTTTAATATCGATGATGCTTTTTTTGATTTTCTTGGGTTTTGGCTGGGCGAAAGCCCAAGAAGAGCCCATTTTCGTGAATCGCATGGTCACCGAAGCGGAAAAAAGTATGAATTCCTACCTTCAGACCCCCTTTTCTCAGCAAAAGACCGAAGGAGATCGGCGGAATTTCAGTAAAGCGATCCTAAGCAAAACAGCTCTATTGCGTTTGCAGGGGCGGGAAAGTGAAGCGTTAAAAGTTTTGGAAAAATGCGATCAGCGATGTCAGAAGTATGGAAGTGCTGAAGAATGGGGCGGGGTTAAAGAGTGGGCATGTGAGAGAGGTAGTAAAAGCTTTTCTTGCCCAGAAAAAGCAAAGACCCGAAAACCCCCACAATAACGCAAATTCCTTCGATCACTGGTGGCTGGCTTTCGGGCCCGTTAAAAGCAGAAGAACTACTTCTTCTTGGCTTTTTTCTTGGTAGCTTTTTTCTTAGTAGCTTTCTTCTTCGTAGCTTTTTTCTTTGCAGCCATTTTTATCTCCTTTTGAGTTCATCAGCTGAATTTTTTCCGCTTTCACATTCACGTTGATCACATTCACTTGGCGGTTGAGTCGTTAAACTCAATTCAACTGTTCAAGTAAAAGTATAAGCAAACAATTCTTGTCCGCAAATAAAAAAACTCTTTTTTAAAAAAAAACTTGTCTGATTTTCCGAAACGAATGTTCGAAATTGAAATTTCGGCGGAAAAAAATCTGCATTTTCCAAATTTTTGGGAAAAAAAATCGGAATTGATCGTGAATCGCGATCGAAATGAACTATTTTCAAATCAAAAGTTACTTTTGGCACAACCATTCGCCCTCAATAGTCGAGATTGAGGTGGTTCAGCAGAGAAAAATTCCATTTATTCAGATTATTGGTGCTGGTTCTGGATCAAAAAGTGCCCAACGCGAGCGAATTGTTGCGGCATTAGACTCAATTGGTGAGCGCCTACCGGCCAGAAAGTTTGTGGTGCAAG
>CAYZLH010000253.1:0-4611 GCA_964478795.1 uncultured Bdellovibrionales bacterium
TGCTTTGAGGATGTGCGTGGCCTGAAAAGGAAAGCTATACATGAAGCTCTCACTGCAAGCCTCACACCAAAACTCATTCTTTAGGAGAGTGTTTCAGCGTCCGCGCGTACTTTTCCCGCTTTTAAATAAAAAATAACGCCAGACAAATTGATAAAAATTTGTAAAGTAATCAACAGCGTAAATACTTCAGCCCCGTGACTAGAGCCAGCCATTTGAAACAAGGCTGCGAATGCTACGTGGCCAACTCCTAACCCTGCTGGGGCAATTGGAATAACCGTTGTTAGCAATCCAATCGGCACCAATAGAAAATAGCTATGAAGTTCAATGGAGTTATCGCCTAATGCCTTAGAGCAAAGTATGGCTACGGTCACAATCATCGTGTGGGTCCCCACAGAAAATAACAACGCCTTTACTAGCACCCACGGACGATGACCATAGGAAATCCATGAGTCATAAGCCTGCAAAAATATTTTACCTGGGGAGTAGGCCTCTAAAAAATGCATTTTCCTACGTAAAAATGCCAAAGGCCCCCAAACAGAAAGCATGATGTAAGAAAAGAAAACCACCACGCCAAAAAACAAACCAAGAATCAGATAGGCTACATTTTTTAGGGAATCATTGGCCATAACTTCGCTCCAGTGCAACACAAGGGGTGAGGTGGCCACCAGAACCAAACCAAAAACACCCATGGCCCGATCCAATAAAATTGAAGCTAGAACTGGCGTTTTCTTTTGGCCCTTGTGATCGGAAACAATATACCAAGCTTTAATAATGTCCCCACTCACAGCTCCCGGCATAGTAGTATTAAAAAAAGCACCGATCATGCCGTAACGCAAAACGCTTCCAAACGAATAATCGAGATCCAGGCCCCGAAGTAGAATCTTCCAGCGATTGAGGGCAAACAACATCGCCATTACTTCTAAAACAAAACAAATCGCCAACAAGTGAACTTGGGAAAAGCCGCGAACCACCACAGAAAGATCCAGGCGATCGGTTTTCACCATGTAGAATAAAATGGCAAAAGCAAAAAGAAATTTTGACCCTAGCTTTACCCAGTTCATGACTTCTTTTTTCATGAGCTATGCTTCCAAACTTGCTTTAAAAAATTCGCAAAGATCGTACGAGCTACTTTTTCAGAATAAATTTTGTTGGAGTTTTCTCGATTAAGAGCAGGAAAGTTAGGGTTAGCCTGCAACTTTTTATCTAAACTTTTATTACCAGCCTCTAAGCCACGCTCGGGATGAAACTGTACCCCCCACATTGGCGCATCTAACACATCAAAAGCTTGCACGGCACAACGAGAATTAGCAGCCGTAATCCGAAAATTTTCCGGCAAGGAATATACTTCGTCATTATGATATTCGAACGAATAGAAAGTTTCCGGCAATCCTGAGAAAATCGCAGAGTCGGCAGTTTTTTGAATATCAGCCCAGCCATGCTCGGAAATCTTCGCCACCCCGGTAAATTTGGGGCCAGCCAACGTTTTGGCAATAAGCTGTTCACCGTAGCAAATACCAAAAGTCGGTATCTTTCGGCGATGCAACTCTCGGATGGTCTCAATCTCTAAGCGAATCCACTCTTCATCCTCATCAATTCGAGTTTTCGAACCGGAGAGCACTGCGCCGGCAAATCCTGAAATGTCGCGGGGGATCTGTTTTTCGGGCGCCCGTACAGCAACCACTTCCACGCCACCATAGGCCTCGGCTTCTCGCTCGAGATGGGCCCGAATTTCCGGACTTCCGTGTGGAGGATCAAAGGTATTATCGATCAGCAGAATTTTTTTCAAACCGTAACTCCACATACTTCATAAAAATGGAATGAGCTGCGTTTATCGATATCACGAAGCCTGGAAGTCCATCAAGAAAGCCGCGCTTCCAAAGATAGGTTTCCAAAAACTTACCGATTGGCTTGGCCAATATCTTCCAAAGACTTCCCGTCTCTCCCCTTTGTTTGGCAACTTTCGCGCCTAATCGAGAAAATCGAATGTTTGTGGTCACCTGTTCGCCCACATCGCGAAAAGTATAGTGCAACAAATCACTTTTTAAGGAATAGACTGGGCCGTCCACGGAGAGCTGTTCATGAACATCGGGCTCCGTCCAACGGGAGTGCCCTTTGTGGGAAAGCCTCACTAAGCGATTGGGATACCAACCCCCGTGCAGAATCCAGCGACCGAGGTACCAAGTTTTACGGGGGACGCTAGCCCCCCAATAACTGCCTTTGGATCCATGTTCGCTCAAAAACTCTAAAATCTCCCGTTGCAGCTCCTCGCTCACGGCTTCATCGGCATCTACCGATAGCACCCAGGGATTCTGCACAACAGATAGGCCGTAATTCTTTTGCTGCCCATAGCCGCGCCAGGGATTCTGCACTACTTTTGCGCCGAATTGTTTAGCGATTTCCAAGGTTCGATCAGTGGAACCCGAGTCAACCACAACGACTTCTTGGGCAAAGGATAAAGATTTAAGGCATCGGGCTAAATTGCTTTCTTCATTGAGCGTAATTACCAATGCGGAGAGGGGTGGACGAACTAGCATCGCATCCAGTATAACTGAAACGGCTTCTGAAAACTGGGTTTTTCGCGTAACTGCGCATTTGCCTACCCGCATGAAAAGGCAGAAAGGGATTTATGAAAGTCGCAATCGTTGGCACTGGATATGTAGGTTTAGTGGCAGGAGTCTGTTTTGCCGAAACGGGGAACGATGTGATTTGTGTGGACATCGACCCACAAAAAGTAGCGCGCCTTCAGCGCGGCGAGCCAACCATTTATGAACCTGGACTTAAAGAATTGATGACCAGAAACCAGGAAGAAAAGCGCCTGCACTTCACCACCAATTTGGCCGAGGCGGTGACGAAATCCTCAGTAATTTTTTTGGCCGTAGGAACCCCTTCCTCCACAGATGGGTCGGCTGACTTGACGGCCGTTTTAAAGGTTGCGGCGGATATTGGTTCGGCCATGAATGGCTATAAAATTGTGGTCAATAAATCCACCGTTCCAGTAGGTACGGCCAAAAAAGTGCGCGATATCATTCAGACGAAAACTAAAGAAAATTTCGACGTGGTTTCCAATCCCGAATTTTTGAAAGAAGGGTCGGCCATTGATGACTTTTTGAAACCGGATCGAGTGGTCATTGGAACCGATAGCGATGAAGCTTGGAATATGATGAAAGAGCTTTATGAGCCTTTTGTACGTCAGGGAAATCCGATTATTCGCATGAATAATCTTTCCGCCGAAATGACCAAATATGCGGCCAATGCCATGTTGGCCACGAAAATCTCCTTTATCAATGAAATTGCTTTGCTTTGCGATCGGGTGGGCGCCGATGTGGAAAGCGTGCGCGCTGGGATCACCTCCGACGTACGTATTGGTCGGCACTTTTTGTATCCAGGTCCCGGATACGGCGGAAGTTGTTTTCCCAAGGACGTAAAAGCGCTTTTGAAAACAGGAAAAGAAGCGGGAGTGTCCATGAAAGTTGTGGGCGCCGCTGAAGAAGCCAACGAACGTCAGAAAAAAGTGTTGGGCGAAAAAATCATTCAACACTTTGGTCCCGCACTCAAAGGAAAAACCATTGCCGTTTGGGGCTTAGCCTTCAAACCCAATACCGATGATATGCGCGAAGCACCGTCACTGGTGCTGATCGATGCCTTGTTAAAAGCCGGAGCCAAAGTACAGGCATATGATCCCATTGCTCATGAAACTGCGCCGCAAGCATTGCAGCAGCTAGGAGTTGATCTTTCTAATTTCCGCCTAACGGAGAGTGATTATGGTGCCCTAGAAGGCGCTGATGCCTTGGCGTTGGTGACCGAGTGGAACGAATTTAGAAACCCCGACTTCGATAAAATAAAATCGCTCTTAAAATCTCCGGTAGTATTCGACGGAAGAAACATTTGGAAGCCGGATTCGCTGAAAAAGCGTGGATTTCAGTATTTTGGAATTGGTCGCGCCTAATTCGTCCGTGTTTTTTGTAGACGACTGATTGGAAAGCTTAATGAACAGGAAGATTTTGCTGCTCTCGCGCAGCCCCTTCCCTACTCATTCTTTCGGCCTCGGCCTTCACGGGTACGGTAATTCGTTTTCCTTTTTCCCCGCCTGTCTTTACCGAAAATTCTTGGTTTAACTTGAGATTTGCACAGTATTTTTCGCCTGGACTCGCACAAGCAAACAACTGCCCAGTGACTACATATTCCCCTTCTTCCGCAAACTCGCCCAATTTTAGGCCCGGCTCCACCAGTTCCTTATATTCAAAGAATTTTAAGGGTGAAATTTTTCCTTCGGCGTTTTTTTTCCCCACAGCAAGTTTTGTTGGAAATCCCCACGCCAAAGAGTGGCCAGGATTCTCTCCCAAATCTAGATACAAGGGAGCAGTCACACCTAAAACAAAGGGGGCGGTAGAAAATGAAATTTCTTTAAATTCCGGCGCGAACGCCTTTTTCATTTGCGAGACGAATAAAACCAAAATAAGCCCGAGGGCAGCGCCCACGAGATAGGTCGGTAATCGTCGTTGAAGCAGTTTTCTTTTCATGAATTTTTTAAGAATTTAAGCGCATGCTGGCCACTCTCATCATGGCCTCAATTACGATGCTTTTTGACATCTTAGACTTACCCTTTGTGCG
>CAYZLH010000254.1:0-3200 GCA_964478795.1 uncultured Bdellovibrionales bacterium
TATCTGCTCGCATGGAGTTAGCCAACCTGATGAGTGAGGCAGAGTTAAAGTCTCTCAACGATGGAAGCGTGATTCCAGTGCGCGTGGAATATTTCCAGTTAATGGGAATCGTTGTGGAAACTGCAGAAAAGAAAATTCCGGTGGGTCGACGCGCTGGCGGTAGTTTCGCATTTCTTTTCGATGTTAAAAAATCGGCCGACGGTCAATTAGAAGTTTCTGCGGTAAAAATCCAGTAAGTTTTTGAAATGTCCATGAACTAACAGGGGCAAGTGGTGACATTTGCCCCTTATTTTTTCACCGGTCGATTCGGATTGTCTTCATCACCAACGACAGCGAATAAATTTTCGGTGTCGATTCGTTTAGCTAAAGTCTGATAGGAGGTCCATACTCCCGATTTAGCCCAGCGATCTACGGCGCGAATTAGCGCTAGATTACCAATTTGTTCATCATCAAAGTACGTGGCAAGACCATTGACCATCAAATCAAGATTTTTAGTTGCCTGCTGATTGCGTCCTCGCTTTACTTTGCGCTGTAAAAATCTAGCGTTGTAATAGGTATAGGATGTACAGCTGTTGAAAAAGAAAATCTGGTATTTGTCTTTCGGGAACTCGAATTTAAAATCTCGAAGTTCGGCAATCTCCGTTAGATCGAGGTGGCCGCCCAAGCCTGAATGTCCGTCATAAATCAATATTGCGGCATCTTTAATTCCTTGTCGAAACGCATAATGAAACGCCTGGCTCTTTTGATCGATTCCGCTTTCACCAAAAAATAAATTTACCACCAAGGTTTGGTCACCAGCACTTTTCTCCAGACTTTCTAGGGTAAAGCTGCTGTCGTCTTCCGGGATCCACTTTCGCAGGAGGCTTTCTTTTAACCCTACCTTTTTAAAGCCCATCTCCAATAGTCCTGACCGGAAGCCTCGGTAAGAGCCAGCAGTAATATCATTAGAGCGATTTGGATCATGCGATAAGGATGGATCGTCCATTCCAAACAGAGCCCAAATTTCGATTACTCCCTGGCGATTCGCTAACCGATGGTATTCCGGGTAAGAGATCGCATCATTTTTTTCCCGAGAAATTTACGCCTTGATACGCGAAAAATGAACCCCCTCTTTGAGTGGGCATTTGCGTGAGTAAGCATCTGGACTCCAAAAGTACCAAAAGTCTCCTTCAGTTGGGTAATGGGGATCGGAACAATAGGTTTTGTCGTTGAGAAGCGAGTCCTCATAAATGGTGTCGGGATTGTTGGGCAGGACTATTTCCAAATACTTACGCGGGCCCTTTTCTACGATCGCCGTACCGGTGTAGACATAATGAATTCGATACACGCCTGAATCTAGCATTTCTGTCTCTAGATTGGAGATCTGATGATCCTCCTTGGGCACAGCCGATACTTCGGCACGTTCCATTGGTCCGAACAAGTGGAGAACTTGTTTTTCTACCTGCTCTGTTGCTTGGGATTTAGTCGGTTTGGTGCGGCTTTTTATCTCGACCCAGTGGCGAAATTCTAAAACAGCCTGGGTGGCGCGGCTCGAGACAAAATCCGGGCTGCGATTCTGCTGAACGGAACTATGGGAGGCACAGCTATACAGTAGGCAAATTGTCAGAAAAAAACACTTCATGGGGGTTTCCTTAAGGGAAAGGCTACCCGATTTAGTGCCGAACAAAAGAAAAAACTATTTCGATTTGGATTTCAGAGCCGACGACATGATTTCACGCTCAGCGTTCAGAATCATTTCCATCACCACATCGGGTGGCATGTTGTACATCTTTACTAAGACTTTCAATTTTTTCAGCGGGGGCACGGCGATTCCGCGTTCAAAATTCGAAATGAACTGCGCAGAAGAATAACCTAAGGCCAAGCTTACTTCCCGCTGGGTGAGATTTGCCTTCAAGCGCATATTTTGTAAATATTCGCCTAAAGCTTCATAATTTCGCTCGAGAACATAAGACTTTTTTCGTTTTTGCAGCATGCCGATCTCGCTATCTTTAAGATTTCGTATAGCTAATTCATATCACGCCAGCTGGTCGTGTGCCAAACTTTGATTCTAAAAATTATGTTTTTGTCGGAATCGCTTTTTGAAATACTTCCGAGATTTTTTCCGCGAAGTAAAAACGCAAGCCTTTGCGATGCTCCGCAGGAATTTCTTTTAAATCTTTTTCATTTCGTTTTGGTAAAATGATTTCCTGAATTCCCGCTCTTTTCGCCGCTAAAACTTTTTCTTTGATTCCGCCCACAGGCAGAACCTTACCCACGAGAGAAAGTTCGCCAGTCATCGCTAACATTTCCTTAACTTTTTTCCCTCTGATTAACGATAGAAGAGCCGTAGCCATGGTAACTCCCGCCGAAGGTCCATCTTTCGGCACTGCACCTGCAGGAATGTGCAAATGAATATCGTGTTTTTGAAACCATTCAGAAGCTGTTAACTCCACTGCTTTGCCATTTTGATCTTTGTAAACAGCGATAAGTTTTTCTTTGGAATTCGAAAGATATTTCTTCACGTGAGATAGAGCAATTTTTGCACTTTCTACCATCACTTCACCCATCTGACCGGTCAAGCGGAGTTCTCCTTTTCCTTCTAGCGCAATGGCTTCAATAAAAAGGATGTCGCCTCCGGCCGCTGTCCAAGCGAGACCCGTCACTACGCCTGGCTGAGTAACTCTTTCCGCAATTTCATTGAAGAAGCGTTGTGGGCCTAACCATTCATCGAGCTCAAGCTCTTTTACTAGGATCGGCAATTTGCGTTTCTTCTCCACTACTAGGCGAGCCACGCGTCGACTCATTTTATCCATGATCTGCTGAAAACTTCTCACCCCTGGTTCACGGGCATAATCGCGCAAAATTTTTCTTAAGGTATTGATTTCCAGCTTCAGCGATTTTTTGTTGAGTCCGTGTTTCGCTAAAGCATTCGGAATCACGTGATTCACAGCAATTTTTTCTTTTTCTTCCAGGGTGTATCCCGGCAATTCGATAATTTCCATTCGATCTAAAAGCGCGGGCGGTATGGTGGAGAGCGAGTTTGCTGTAGCAATAAATAAGACCTTTGAGAGGTCGTAGGGAATGTCTAAATAGTGATCTAAAAAGGCCGCGTTTTGTTCGGGGTCTAAAACTTCTAAAAGGGCCGAGGCGGGATCGCCTTGGTAGCTAGCGCCCAATTTATCGATTTCGTCTAAAACGATCACTGGATTGTTGGTGCCAGT
>CAYZLH010000254.1:3210-4598 GCA_964478795.1 uncultured Bdellovibrionales bacterium
CTTTAAACCCTGCAGAATCTTGCCCGGCATCGCGCCCACATAGGTGCGACGGTGCCCTTTAATTTCGGCTTCGTCGCGCATGCCGCCCAATGAAAAGCGGAAAAATTCTCGGCCCAGGCTTTTGGCAATGGATTTGCCTAAACTGGTTTTGCCCACACCGGGAGGTCCTACGAAACAGAGAATAGAGCCATGAAAGTCGGGACGTAACTTACGAACGGCCAAAAATTCTAAAATTCGCTCTTTGACTTTTTCGAGACCAAAGTGACCTTGGTCCAATATTTTTCGTGCTCGATTTAAATCGAGCAGATCTTCTGAAGTTTTCGTCCAGGGAAGATTGGCAATCCATTCGATATACGATCGCGTAAGATTAAACTCCGGACTCATTTCGGGAATGGTCTGTAAGCGCTTCAACTCTTCGTCAGCGATTTTCAAGGCGTGCTCAGGTAATTGGGCCTTGGCGATTTTTTCTTTTAGGGCCTTTGTTTCGCGACTTTTGTCGTCTTCCTCAATTCCCAATTCTTTGCGAATACTCTTCAATTGCTCCTTCAAAAAGAATTCCCGCTGAATTTTATTTACGCGTTGATCAACTTCAGCAGAAAGTTTGCGTTGAAGATTGGATAGATCCTGTTCTTTTTTCAAAAACACGAGCAATTTTAACAAGCGCTCTTTCACGTCAATGGTTTCAATATAACTTTGCGCTTCTTGGCCTTTCGGTGCGATGGCAAAGGCGACCAAATCCGCCAATGTTCCTTTGGTGGGGGTGTTGATCATCGCTAGCTTCATTTCTTCGGTAAAAAATGGGTTGGTATCCGAAAGTTCTCGCACTTGCAAGAATAAGGAACGAGCGAGATCATCAAGTTCTGGATCTTTGGTGTTTAAATCTTCATAGTACAAAACAGAGGCCGATAGAAAAGGTTCCGATTGCACGGGATTGTCTACTTCAAATCGTTGCACGCCATGTACGAGTAGGGTCATGGATCCATCGGGCAAGTGAATTCGTTTCAAAACTCTCGCACTAACGCCCTTTTTATAGAGATCTTCGAAGCCGTACTGAATTTCTGGTGACTCCTGTGAATCCTTCGGCGGAGTCAGAGTTTTCAGTTTTCGTTTAGGGAGCAGCAGCCCCACCATATTCTTTTCGTTTAAAGCTTTTTCCACAGCATTTAGGCTTTTGCCGCGGGGCACTTGAACAGAAGCCATTAATCCGGGCAAAACGGGGCCCCCTTCCACCGGTAAGATGGGAAGAATGCTGGGCAGCTGGGGATTCACAACAACTAGTTCTTTGCTCATGGTGGCTCTCTTCCTACCGAAAAAAATTCGGTTTCATAAGAAACGTCCTGCGTCCAGCCAGCGCGACTAAAGGAGAGGAGGAACATTCCTACCAGGTA
>CAYZLH010000255.1:0-4586 GCA_964478795.1 uncultured Bdellovibrionales bacterium
TATGGGGCGTGGCGCAAATTCGGCCGAGCTAGCTTTAGCGAATGCCGGCGTCGAATCCGATTCACGCGGCTATATTCCAGTAGACCTAAAAACTTTCCGTACCAATCAGCCGCATATTTTTGCTGTTGGCGATATTATTGGCCCCCCGGGTTTGGCCGCCGCTGCCGCCGAGCAAGGGAGGATCGCCGCGTGCCGAGCCTTCGCTGAGCCGTGCCCTGATTTTCCATTGGCCTTTCCCTACGGAATCTACACGATCCCGGAAATCTCGTCCGTAGGCGCACTGGAAGAAATCTTACAACAACAAAAGATCCCCTACGTTGTTGGGCGGGCCACTTTTTCTGAACTGGCGCGTGGCCTCATCGTTGGCGATCCCGATGGTTTTATCAAAATCTTAGTACATAAAGAGGATCGTAAGGTTTTGGGTATTCATGCCATTGGTTCCTCCGCCAGCGAGCTGATCCATATTGGTCAGGCCCTATTTTCACTGGGAATTACCGTAGACTATTTGGTGGATAATGTATTCAATTACCCCACCTTTGCGGAGGCCTATAAAGTTGCCGCGCTTCACGCTCTGAATCAAATAAAAGCTTCATAGCAATTCCCTGCCAAGCTCGCTACAATCGAGGGAAGAATTGGAGTCTTATGAAACAGAATCAGGCATGGCATCATTCACCACAATGGAATGGAACTTTTAGCTGGGGCAATACTTCTTTTTTGTTGGGCCTACCCTTAGTGGCCTTAGTGTTGATTCCCTACACCTTGTATTTTCACGGATTCGCACTCTCTGATTTTGTGCTTTTTGCTTCGTTCACAACTTTGACTAGCTTAGGCGTCACCGCTGGTTATCATCGTTTATTTTCCCACCAAACATTTGAGGCCTCTTGGCCCGTAAAACTTTTTTTACTCATCTTCGGTGCTGGCGCCTATCAGAACTCAGCGTTCAAATGGTGCTCCGATCACCGCTATCATCACCGTTTTGTGGACAAGGAAGGCGATCCTTACAATATCAATAAAGGATTTTTCTACGCTCATATGGGCTGGATTTTTTACCAAGATCCTCCCCAAAGAAATTTTGAAAATGCTAAGGATCTCAGCGCCGACCCGCTGGTGATGTGGCAGCATAAATATTATTTGTTTTTGGGAACCTTCGTGTCGTTTGTGTTGCCAACCCTATTAGGCTGGCTAGTAGATCGTCCACTTGCCGGTTTTGTCTGGGGTGGAGTGTTTCGGGTGTTGTTCGTGCACCATGGAACTTTTCTCATTAATTCTTTAGCCCACACTTATGGAACGCGCCCCTTTTCCACCAAAAATAGCGCGAAAGACAATTGGTGGTTGGCGTTCTTCACCAATGGTGAAGGCTTTCATAACTTCCACCACACCTTTGCCAATGACTATCGTAATGGCCTGCGTTGGTTTGATTGGGATCCCACCAAGTGGCTCATTCGCGTATTGGAAATGATGGGACAAGCCTGGAATCTACAGCGCACTCCCGATGCCCATATTTTGAAGGCCAGGATGGAGACCTCGTTGGAACAGTTCCGCTCAGAGTGGACGCGCGAAATCCCTCAGCCATTAGAAAATATGCGCCTGCAGTTGGAGGCCAAAATTCAAGAACTGCAGTTGAAGGTAAAAGAGTTTCAGCAGTGGAAATTGGAAATCACCCAGGAGAACTTTCGCTGGCGAAAGATTCGTTCACGCTACTGGCGTAAGCGCCTTTCGGCGGAACGACGGGCCGTAGAAACAGCCATAAATGAGTATCGAGCTTTGCTCCAGATAACCCAAAAACAGGGCTATTTTCCAGCATTTGCGTAGGCCCTAAGGCCCGTAGAAGAACCAAAAAAGAGCCGATAGAGCTATCAAGGGGTGGTACAACAAAGGAGCCCCATATGCGCTATGCCTGGTTCACTTTCGTCGGATTTTTGTGCGTGGTGGAATTCTTCCAAAGCGGTGGAATTAGCCAAATGGTTTTGCTGTTGGCAGTTTTGCTACTAAAAGCCCAAGCCGACGTGGCCGCGGAAAAATGGGTAAAAATGAAGGCGATCTTGGTGGAAATTCCCCGCCCTTGGGTGGAGCGGCCGACTAACCCTCACCTGGAACCCAATGAAAAATTGTCTCCATTTCAGGCCCCCAAAAATCCAGAACCAATTTCGCTAGAAGAAGCGCGCCGTCGACGGGCAGAGCGACAAAAACAAGCGGAGGCCGCAGCCCAGGCGCAAAAGGCGAAGTCCGAACCTAGACCAGCCGAACAGCCAAATCGTCGCATTCCGCGTGAGCCAAACTTTTCCGGGGCCCCCCACGAGGTATTAGTAATCGACCAACAGTCGCCAACGGGCCAGATTGTTAGTGCTTTTCGCCATTGGATGAAGGTTTATCACCCCGATCATTCCCAGATGGAACAAGACCTGGCCAATGAACGCGCCCGTAAGATTCAAGAAGCCAAAGAGGCGATGTTAGACAAGCGAAGAAAGTTGCGTAAATCGGCCTAGCGTGGGAATTTCCCCCCATGAATATTACTCCCGTTGAAATTGAAGAGTATTGTCGAAAGCACACTTCCCAATTGCCCACGTTGTTCGATGAATTGCGCACGGTCACCTATGAAAAACTGAGCGCTCCCAATATGCAGGTGGGTCTAATTGAAGGGCGCTTCCTCTCCCTATTGGTGGGACTATTAAACGCGAAATCCGTATTGGAGTTTGGCACGTTTTCCGGGTTCAGCACTCTGGCGATGGCGAGTGCTCTTCCCCCCGACGGAAAAATTATTACCTGTGATATCGATCCCCGCGCTACCACCGTTGCCAAAGAGTTTTGGAGTCGCTCCGAGCACGGCGCTAAAGTTGAGCTCCGTCTCGGGCCAGGTGCAGAAACCTTAGCAAACCTCCAGGGTCCCTTTGATCTTGTTTTTATCGATGCTGACAAGGCCGGATATGCCACTTACTGGAAAGGTACGATCCCTTTACTCCGCCAAGGTGGCCTCATCGTAGTGGACAATGTGCTCTGGAGCGGCCGCGTGCTCGCCCCCAAAGAAAAGAGCGATTTTGACATTCACCAGTTCAACGAGCTCGCCATTCAAGAGGCGGGAATGGAGATGGTGATGCTGCCTGTTCGCGATGGAATGCTCCTCGCACGGAAGCGTTAAGACCCCAAGCGCTGCCGATGGTAATCCGTAAAAATCTGCCAGAACACCTTGGAAAAGCCGCTTTTTTCCGTCATCCTCAGAAAAACTGCTTAACTATTGAATATTGTGGAGAAAAAAATTCCAACTTTATTTGAGTTTTTTAGTCTGGTTTGTTAAAATTTACCAGTACCCCTGTCTCCCCGCGGAGACGGAGGTCAGAAAGTGACCTTGATGAAGTGGCCCCTATTCCACTCCTGGCTTTTGTTAGCGCTAATTGCGCCTCAGCTTGCTTTTGCCCTTCCGTCCATCGGCCCGAAAATCCGCGATAAAGAAATTCGCGTAGGTTTCTTGGCCAATGGTTACCTCACGAAAACACGGGAATCTCTTTCCGATGAGCGCACCGGAAATATGGGCCTAAATCTAGGTCTTCGCGGTGTTGGGAATAAAGACGCCTTTCAATTTGGTATCGAAGTAGATTCGCTCTATGGACTACGTAAAGCGAACTATCGTTACCTCGATATTTCCGAAGCGTACCTCGGTTACGACACATTTAATTGGTTCACTTATGCTGGTCGGAAGCGCTTCGAGTGGAGCGAAATGGATTCCTACTGGAGTTTAGGTTTGTTTGCACCCCGATTTCGCTGGGACTATTTGAACGAACGGGAAAACGCCCTCTTTGGTTGGTTCGTGGGCGCCCAGAATGAAAACTTCCATTTCGTAGCCTACGCTTCCCCAATCTATATTCCAGAGCAAGGGGCCCCGTTTGATATCGACGGTGGCGATTGTAAAACAGCTTCTCCATGGTTTGCCTGCCCCACTGCCACCATCGCCCTCTTTAATCAAAGTACCGATGTAAACTATTCCCTCGATATTCCGCCCGTAAAAGATCTCATTACCCACTACGGCTATGGCGCTACTTTGCGAGTCGGTAAAAGCCTAGGAGTATTTGGTCGTGCCTCTTACGTGCATAAGCCACTAAACCAATTTTTACTCTCCTATGAAGGCACTTTGAATCTGTCGTCGCTAAGTATCCCCGCGGTCATTCGTCCCCGGGTTATCTATCATGATCTCTATGGTTTTGACTTAGGACACAACTGGGTAAGGCACGCCATTGTGGGCAGCATGTTGTGGGAGAAACCTAAACGCGATAACCCGCCAACCACCTGGAACACCCAAGAAGCTTACGATGCCAGATTATTGAGTATCACAGCCAAGACCATGCCCTTGCCCGGTCGCTTTAGCCGCACTCGTCTTGAAGCCTCCTATTTCCATCGCAGCGGTGGAAACGGTCCAGACCGCGGCCCCTTCGCCCAGCGCCAGGCGGTTTTCGAACCTCGTTATGCCTTCAAAAATGCCTACTCCTTTGCCATTCTTACCCCGGTTTTTGATTCCTGGTCTTCGACCTTTTTGTTTGGAACAAAGTTTGTGGTCGATACGGCGAACCAGGGAAATATTTTACAATCTGATATCT
>CAYZLH010000256.1:0-4567 GCA_964478795.1 uncultured Bdellovibrionales bacterium
GCAAAATGGCGAAGTGATGAAAGCCTTTCATCATTTCTTTTTGTTCCTCTTCAGCTTCATCACTCAACTGCCGAAACAATTCCACCGCGCGATTCTGGTGCTCAAGATTTTCAGCATGCTCTAAAGGAAGATAGAAAAATACGCGCTCCAGTGGCTTTGCCGCGCGATGAAAGTTTTTCTCCAAAGCCCGCAAAGCGATAGGCAGCGCTAGATCATTCACCAAAAACGAACGGGGCTGTCCGCGGTAAATATTGAGCGAGAACTGATCCAATAAAAGTATTACGGCCAAACATTGCCGTGGGTCCGATTCCCAATGGGCAAGTTTACCATCCGCCGCCGCAGCTACATCTTCGCCAAAACGATCCGCAATATCTTGGTCGATGGCTTTCGTGCCGGAAAACCAGAGGGCGCCAAGCTCGCGAAGCGAGAGCTTTGGGTTAAACCAAAAGTCTAAAATATCTTGGGGAGTGGTCATCTTGAGATCCTTCGAATGTGGGAAATTGAATGAGCGGAATAGGAAGAATAAAGGGGCATTTGAGCATTATTCTGCCTTAATTCGGGTGACATTTATATCTCACCAGCACCTTTTGCAGCATTGCTGGCTCATAGTCCTCGTTTTTTTTCAAGAGCCGAAACGTCTTTTGAGATTTGCTGCATTTTTGCATAATCAGCACACGGTTGGGCCTTGCATAAAATTCCTAAAAGTAGGCCAAATTCCAACGAAGTTTCGGTAACCGGAGAAAAAGCAGCATCAACAAATCTCTCCGTTAAACGCGGGGAAAAAAAGGAGTTTTTCCGTTCACACCCGATTGCCGATTGACGCCTAGCATTAAATATCCTATACCTAGAGCCTTCAGGAGAAGAGTATGCATTTCATTTTTTTGGCGATATTTAGCCTTCTGGGGCCCTCGGTTTTTGCTTCCGGTTCCTCTTTTGAAGATCTGAAATCCATGGTTTACGAATCGCCCCTCCGAACTCTCCCCCAACACCAGGGCCTCAGCAAATGGGATGTGATCAGTAATCTTTTGGGCAGTGAAGAAAAGCCCTCCCATGGGCTCTCGATCCGCAGCCGCCGAATTCTGGTTGATGAATCTGATATTCGCGATACCGATGAACCCAAATGGCTTCACCCTAGGGGAGCTTGTGCCGAAGCTAAATGGATTATCACCGAAAATAATCCGGCCACCGGTCTTTTTGAGAATGGCGTAGTAGCTCCTGCTCTACTGCGGATTAGCACTGGAGACAAGGTATCCGAATACACAACTGATGGCCGCATTTTCGGATTGGCCGTTAAGGTGTTTCCAGGAGCACCAAATCAAAAAGTAAAAACGGCTAATTTTATAGGCCTGGACCAAGATGGCTTTGATCGTTCTGCCAGAAGGCATGTTTTTTTCGGAGATGACCACAACGATCAAATCTATTTTACGAACGTTGCTCCAGCTAAAAGTGCCTTAGGAAAATTTTTGTCTACCTTTTTTGATCGCTTCGATCAGCCGAACTTCGCCCGCCCCGTTTATTCTTTTTCACGCTCCCGTTTCGGTGGTGGCGAGCTCACCCACTCGAGTACACCCTACGAAATCAGGTTCATCCCGGATGAATCCATGAACAGACCCACAAAGAATTTCTCCGATTTCCGCCTAGAACTTTTAGAAAAACGGAAGCGAGTGTTGAAAATAGTTCTAGAAAGCTTTGATGGGAAATCCAAGCTCTCAAAAACGATAGGTCGCCTAGAATTGGGTGATTTTGTGGTCTCCGATTTTTGCGATCTGGGTCTTCACTTCCATCATAGTCCGATCGAAGATCAGTGGGAGAAATACTATCACTATGATGTGGTGAACGACCTGCGATAGATGACTTTACCCCGCCTTTCCCTTCGAAAAATCTCCTCTGTATGATTTTTTTTGAAACACGTATTTTTAAGCGAAGGGAAAAATCAGTCGATCCAGAGCTATAGGTGGAATCGAATTAACGCTAACTAGTCTTGGCGGACCTATATGAAAACGATTATTATAATATGGCGCCGGACGTTCTTTTCAGTGGCAGCGTTTATTCATATTCAGGAACGTCTAAACTATTTTACACATTCTCTTATTAGGCAAGCTCGGTGATACTCGTTCACACGCTCGAATAAGTCTTTACTATCAATTAACAGTATGCCGGAAGAGGAAGCCAACTGCCTGGCTCCTTCTTCTTGAAGACGCCTAACCTCTTGATCAGTTTCAATTCCTTCTAAGGAAAAGGTCTTTTTTAGGGTATCGAGGGGATCAACCTCAGAGTTTTTGATGGACGGATTCTGGGTCAACTCTCCTAAAGTTCCACTACCCAAATCTCCCGTAAAAGCGGCAAGCGATTCCTTCTCTCGTTTGGATTTTTTCATTTCTTTCATTTTTTCACGGAGCTTTTTTTGTAATTCGGCGATATTCATTTTTGCGATTGGTGCGTTAGGGTTGGCTTTTTGGGCCTTTGTTAACTCTTGAGCCAATCTATCTATTGATTTTTCCTGAGGCGAAATATTCGATGAATCTAATTTTCGACCTAAGGTTGCCGAAGAAAGATTGTTCGAGTTAGTCGCTGTTATTTTACCCCCAGCATCCGTCGCCTCAGGAGTTGCTTCACTGGTAAGCGCCGATTTGGCCTCCTGCAATTGATTGTATATCGATGCGAACACCACACCTTGTTCGATTAAGTATTCTTTTTCTTTAGAAAATTCATTTTCTAAGTAGGAGGCAGCTGCTGCTATTTCCAAGCTAGTCTTTACTTCCGGAAAATTTGCGGAGCGAGCCATGGCCATATCTAGGGGTTCACCGTTTTCAACTTTTTGGATCGCTTCCGTCAAAAGAAGTTGATCTTGCTGAAGTTTGCTTTGCAGATCCATTGGTACAGGGGTCGGATCGCTAAAAGTGTTTTGAATATTTTCTAAAGTGGTCATTGCTGATTCTAACTCACTAACTTTCAAATCACGTGAAGAAGTTATTGCGGAATTTACTTCCTTTGCAACCGAAGTATTATCCGCAATTCCCGCATCTACTGCATTTGTGCCTCGCTCAAATGCTCCCAATTGGCCGTCGGCTCCAGAGGGCGAGGGCTGTTTATCAGTAGCACCTAACCTATTATCGGGTCCGGGTTTCGGGTCATTTTTCGTTGCCTCTTTCGGGGCATGCTTAGCGCCGGTAACTGTTTCAGCATGGCCACGAACTGGAGTGTTATTCTTTGAGCACTCGTAGTTGAGCTGGTTCAATCTTCGTCGGTTTTCCATGCAGTCGTCGCGCATTGAGTGCGGAACGTGGTCACAGTTAGTGGTTTCAAGTATTTGTTTGGCCATGGGGCAGCCCCGAATTGCTGCCGATCCCTTAAGCATTCTCGTTTTACCCACGGAGGGGTTCGCCACGGCTTTTGGGGCGGGCCCGATCAAACAAAATATAGAAATTAGGCTAAGTGCGAAAGCCCAAGACATGACTTTTCCCCTATTACATCTAAATATATTTCGGCTAATTGGAGAGCGGCCTAAAGTTGGAAAATGGCGCGGATAGGAAGAATAAAGAGGCATTTGAGCATTAATCTGCCTTACCCGCAGCCGTTTAAAAAATAGCCTAAAAAATTAATGGTATCTGACAAGTCAAGGTCGATTGGAAGCTGGTCTGCGTACTCGGCCGGAGCGATATCCGGTGGCATGCTAGGCATACTCACATATTTGCGGATCATTTCCACCGCCGTTGCTTCCACGATCGCCGCCAATAACTCCATCTTTCCACCGCACTGAATGCAACTTTCCAGATCGATCGAGAATACCCTCTTCAGTAGCTTTGCCGATTCCTACAACTTCTTCCAGTTCTGGCCTTAGAAATAAATGTGCAGGGATTGCTCTCCTTGAAACTCTTTGCGGATGATTGCGCATTGGTAATTCAAATCGAAAAACAGTGAATCGCATCTGCGGATAAGGGATTTCAACCAAAAACTCCAAAAATCAGAAAAAGAAGTGTTGCCAACACTAAGGCCAGGAAATTATAGGGATTGGCATATTTTAAGTATTTCATCTGATCGACGTTCGCTACATGCGAAGCCATGTTCGTCATTCCGGCAACCGGTGAAGATACATCTCCGAATGTTCCGCCGGTAATCACCGCCCCCACGCAAATTGGAATACCCGCGCCAGCGGTGACGGCCAGGGAAATTGCAAATGGCATGATCAACGAGGCTGCGGCCCAGCCTGACCCAATGAAATAAGTTACGGCTGAAGCCAACATGAAAAGTGAAACCGGGATGCTCCACGCTGGGAGCGCTGAGCCGAGTTGTTGCTGAATAAATTGGCTCAAATGTAACTCTTGAGAAACAGAGCCCAAAGCCCATGCGACAACAAGAATAGCGATTATGCTCATCAGCTCATTTCCCCCAGTGATCACGTCTTTAGTCATTTTCGCAATCGGATACGCCTGAAAGAAGTAGATAACTCCTGTGAAGATTAAAGAGATAAACAGGGCCACGAGCATTGCCTTATTTGGATTGGTGGCTGCAAGTATAGAAGAGAGCGAGCTATTTGGAACAATTGTGTTATTACCAAAGTACCAGA
>CAYZLH010000257.1:0-4550 GCA_964478795.1 uncultured Bdellovibrionales bacterium
CTATATTTTTCAATTGACGATTTTTGCTTATTTGCTGTATCGCCTGCTCTCTCGCGACTATTCCATCTATGGGCTTTTTAGCTACGATCACTGGCGATATTCACGATATTTGGTAAAAGGTACGCTTCCTTTTCCGCCAATCCATTACTTAAGTTTTCAATTCATTTACGCTTGGATCGAGCCCTCAAGAGTTCTACTTCAGGGTCTTCAGTTTTTAGTCATAACTGCTTGCGGGCTGGGAATTTCCGGAATTTTTCCGAAACTGATGGCCCGCATTTCTTTCCTAGGTGCTCTTCATCTGACCGGGACCATGCAGGCCACCAACAGTGACATTGATGGCGGAACGCTGCTCCTAAGCTGCCTTCTCGTACTTTCTTTTTGTCCTGCAGAAGCTTTTTACTCGGTGGCTAACAAAAATAAGCCGAAGCTGTCCGTTCACTACCACTGGCCGCTTTTCCTTCTATTTTGCATAGTGGGCCTATTCTATACATTTTCTGGGATTAACAAGATTATCGATGTTGGCCCACATTGGGCGCATAAACTGCGTCTGGACCAGCTGGCGTCGCGTTTTGGGGAAGAAGGCCTCTTCTTAACAAGTCGTTATGTTTGGCCGCCTCTGGAACTTATACTGGGATCTAGAACGCTCTCGGCGATCTCTGGATGGTTCACGATTATCGGCGAGATAGGCTTTATTACAATTCTCTGCCTACCTCGCTATCGATTTTTCTTTGTTTTTTCGATGATCGCTCTTCACGTCTTCGTCTATCTTTCAGCCGGAATAAACTTCGTCGGATCGTCTGCAATTCTACTACTTTGCTTTGACTGGAACACGCTCGTTCAAAAGATCCAGGTATACTACGATGATCAATGTGGTTTTTGCCGAAAATGTGTGGCAATTTTAAAGAAGGGCGACTTTTTTCAAAAGCTGGATTTTCGATCTATCTCATCTTTGGGACAGGATGCTGAAAAAGAAGGTCTCGACTCTGCCCGGATGGCAAAGGAAATGGCTGCGCGCGACGCAGATGGCTACATTTACTATGGAGCTTTTGCTCTCGAGCAGATTTTTCACAAGGCCCCGCTCTTTTGGCCGCTTGCCGTCTTTCTCAAAATCCCAGGTATTGTTTACATTTTTTCTCTGGGCTACCAGCAAGTTGCTAAGAGACGTTACTGCATCGGACGGTGTCGCATTTAAACCGCAGCTGAGCTGGCCTTCACACAGATTATTCGCTAAATATCAGAGCAAATGTCCACCGATATCAGTCTGATCGTTCCTTGCTTTAATGAGTTGAACACAATTCAGGGAACAGTTGAAAAGCTGATCCGCTTCATGAAAGAGCGATATCCAACCAGAACCTTTGAGCTTCTTATTGTAGACGATGGCAGTTCGGATGGAACAACTGAGCTCCTGAAAACAATTGAAAAGAATAATGTAGATCTTCGGTGCTATTACTTTCCATTCAACAAAGGTCGCGGAGCAGCAATCAAGGCTGGCATTGCCAATTCGAAAGGCCGCATTCTCATCATGCTCGATGCGGATCTTTCTTATGACGAAGAACATGTCGCAGCGATCCTGAAAGAGTTTGATGTCGATCCGGCCGTGGATGTTGTCGTCGTAAGCCCTTATATGAAAGGCGGCGTCGTGCAAAATGTTCCCACTGGCCGACTTATCCTCTCTCGAATGGCAAATTGGATTCTTGCGGGATTTTTTGAAGGCAAACTTTCCACCGTTACTTGCGTCGTGCGCGGATATCGTGGTTCTTTGATTCGAGCACTTCCCTTGCTGGAGTCTGGAAAAGAACTCCATTTAGAAATCCTTCGAAAACTCTCTCTCTGGGGCGCTAATATTCAGGAAATTCCAGGTCGCCTTGTTTGGAAATCTGCGAGAGAACAGAAACGTAGAAAAACAAATCTAAGAATGGTCGGAGCCGCAACCCGACATTTTCTCTATGGTTTTATGGCGCGACCTGCCAGGTTACTTTTAAAAGCTTCGGTCTTGCTTTTGATTCTAGGTATCTACGAAACTTTGATGATGTTTTTACTTTTTGTGCAGTACTACCAGTTCAACGGTGAAGAAGGGTTTTGGCGATCGGTCTGGAGAGGTCTCTCGCAAACCTTTGCTAACTCTCCACATACGGCAGTTATTGCTAGCGTGGCCTTGATCATGTCCCTTCAACTTCTAACACTTTCAGTTTTGCTTCACCTGATGAAAATGCAACACGATGAACAATTGAAACACCTCATGTTCCTCTCGGTTCGTGAACGCATGGCTGCGGAGAACACTTGATTCATGTGTGGATTTGTCGGAGTCGTTGGCGCCGCACCTTCCCAGAAACTGATGATAGCGGCCTGCGATTCGATAATTCATCGAGGACCAGATGGGAGAGGGCTTCAATCAGGGCGGGACTGGTTTCTGGGTCACCAGCGACTGGCGATCTTGGACCCTTCCGAGGCTGGTGCACAGCCGATGGCAAAAAATGGAAATTGGATTGCCTACAATGGTGAGATTTATAATCACCAAGAGCTTAGAAAAACATTCGTCGGCGCCGAATTTCGCGGACATTCGGATACGGAAACACTTCTTTGTGGTCTTAAAGAAAAAGGAGCATCGTTTCTAAGAGCCTGTCGAGGCATGTTCGCAGGCGCATTCATTGATGACGAACGGGGTGAGGCCTTACTTTTCCGTGACCCCATGGGGATCAAGACACTCTGCTATGCGGTGGGGCCAGACGGCGGAATCTATTTCGCGTCCGAAATCAAAGCATTATTTGCCGCCTGTCCGGGACTGGTGCGTAAAGTAAATCAAGCAACACTTCAAAGTTACCTAATCTTCGAGAATTTCCCACAACAGCTCTCGCTCTTTGAAGGCGTTCAACCGATACTTCCAGGACAAATTCTTCGCTTAAAGCGAACGACCTTTGGAAAATGGAGTCTCCGAGAAGAAGAAATACTTCAGGTTTCACAGAGTGAATCCAGCGCGACTTTTGATGATAATCCAGATCGCCTACTTGCCGAGATTAATGCCAGTGTTCGTCGCCATCTTTTAAGTGATGTGCCGCTAGCTTCCTACTTGTCAGGAGGGATAGACAGCAGTCTTGTTACAACTTTAGCAGCGCGCGAACGACCCGAACTTCTGGCCTTCACCGGATTTTTCTCTACGAAAGATTCTTTCTACGACGAACGGGCATATGCGCAACTGGTGGCAAAAACTGAGGGACTTGAAAGCCGGGAAATTGAAATTTCGACTGAAGACTTCAGAGAGGCCTTTGATCCACTCATCTACCATCTCGATGAGCCCCGCATGGGCATGGGATCGTTCTCCCAGTACATCATGGCGCGTGAGGTCGCCAAAGAACGAAAGGTGATTCTTGCTGGACATGGAGGGGATGAACTTTTTGCCGGATATCCGCTCTTCAAAGCCTTTTGGGCGATGGAAGAAGGCATCTCTCCGACCTCAATTCGCGAACTGTCTAAAATGCGTGGACCGGAAGTTCCCATGGTCGCTGACGCACTGATCTCCCGAATTTTCTCGGGAAAGTTAAAATTTGCGCCGAAAATTTTTTCGTCGATTTTAAAGGAGCCTGTCGGTGAGAGCCAGTGGCTTTCGGCTTTTGAACAGTCTTCAGAAAAAAATCCATTGAGGCTTTTGAACAATTACTATTTAAATGTCTATCTTCCAGGACTGCTTGTTGTTGAAGATCGGATTTCCATGGCGCACGGGCTGGAAACACGAGTGCCGTTTTTAGATCTCGAACTCGCAAATTACGCTCTCCAGTGTCCTATCGATAAAAAGATCCGCAACGGACAGTTAAAAGCTTGGCTGAAATTGGCGGCGAGAAAAGTACTACCCAGTGAACTGATGGATGCCCCCAAGCGTGGCTTCCCAACCCCGCTTCGCCTCTGGTTTCGTGAGGAATTGAAAGAGTTTTGCTTGGAGCGTTTGGTGGGAGGCGGCGATGGTTTAGACAGTCTGATTTCAAGAAAGAGGCGTGAAAAACTTCTTAAGTGGCACTGTGAAACACCGCTGCCTTTTGCTTTCGATGAGCGCCGAGCCCACCAAATTTGGATGCTCCTCTCTTTGGAATCCTGGACGAGGCAGTTTAAGCTACAGCTATGAGTCAGCAGGTTGGGGATCTAATTGCTAGCCTTTTTCCGCAGCTCGAAGCTTCCGACTGCGTAAAACTCGTGAAGCACTCGGAAGTGTTTTTTTCGGACTGGGAGAAGCGTTGGGCTCATGACCTTTTGCACGCAAGGAGCGGCTACCCTGCCGATGGAAAATATCGCAAAACTCCAGACCTCGAGAACGAGCTCGTTGCGCATGTCTCTAAGAACTTAGGGACGAGTGATCCAAGAGCTAAGGGGCGTCCAACGCTTTGCCTTACTCATGACATCGACTATTTGGAATCTACGTTACAAATGCGTCTCAAGCGTTTTATTTCTCAGCGCAAGCCACCCTGGAAGGGCGCTGATCACAATTATCTCAAGAGTATCCGTACACTTTTGGATTGCGACAAGTTTTTTGCCGATCCATCGGCAAGTTGCTCAACTGTTTT
>CAYZLH010000258.1:0-4547 GCA_964478795.1 uncultured Bdellovibrionales bacterium
CTGACAGCTAGCGCTCCTCTTGCTGTCGTAGGCATCAATTTTTTCCACAATAGTTTTATAAATGTTGAAGCAAGTATGGCTACCACTGAACATATTTGCGCCAGGGCTTACGTCGTGGTCGGCGTTATAGTTTTTGTCGCAATCTGGATTCTGAGCATTCGCTTTTTCAGCACTAAGGGGAGAAGATCCCTGGCAATTGGCTAACGCCTGCTCGATCGCGAGCAAGTGTAGCGCACCTATCAGAAAGAGAAGTGAAAATCGCAAGGAAACTCCCTTACTTACCTTATCGGCGAAAATGGGCAAATGGATGAGGACATTTATCCAATAATTCCAATAACTTAACCGCGAGTTTTCAGCCTAAGCCACAGGGCTAGACTTGGCGAAGGAAAGGATCAGGCACTAAACATTTTTATTTTAGTTCGGCGTGGCCAAAACTTTGATTAACTCGGCCCCCTCATGAACAATGGCCGAGCTATGTTCTAAAATTATGTGTCCGTTTACAGGGCTCTTCACGGGGACCATTTTTATTTTGCCACCGTTGATCACTA
Source organism: uncultured Bdellovibrionales bacterium (assembly GCA_964478795.1). Taxonomy (GTDB): domain Bacteria; phylum Bdellovibrionota; class UBA1018; order CAIPTA01; family CAIPTA01; genus JAKFYM01. Next base: position 549 of record CAYZLH010000258.1, read on the forward strand.
GTATTTCGGCGAGAAGCTGACCACGCTTCACTCGTTTGCCGGGCTCCACTAAGTAGCTGGTGATGCCCCCCACAGGAGCGCTGATCAAATGATACTTTTCCAATGGCACTTGTTTGGGAGAAAACTTTTTTGCTTTGCCCTTCACCGTACCCAGATGACGTAAATAATTTAGAACTCCCTCTAAATCATCTTTTACTGCTTTGGCGCTAACTTCCTCATGATTACCAAATTCCAGCGTAAATCCCGCCACAGGAATAGGATCGTCTTTCCGTCGACGCTGGCGCGCCACCCAGGGAGCGAAAAACACCTCATCCATGGATCCGCCGAATTTTTCTTTTTTCATGATCAGCTGAAATGGGATGGACAGGTACTTTGCCTCTTCTTTGGCGAACTCCGCCACATAAACGTGACGAGTAGATCGGTTGGCACAATGCAAATCCAGGCAACGATCAAAGTCGATGGATAACAACTGCAATTGAATGGCGATTCGTTGAGCTGCCCCACCCGCTTGCTTTTGTTTCTTTTCGAGATCCTCGCGTAACATGGCCCGGAACAATTGATCTCTTTCGGACTTTTCTAATTTTTTACAGGCCATTTCATAATCGGCCCAAGAAAAATCATCTTCTTCCCAAAAGAATCGGCGATTCCAGTTGTCTCCGCGCACGGGATCAAAGCGGCCATCGGTGTATTCACCGCGTTTTTGAATTATTCCTAAAGGATTACAGTTCGGCACGATCCGCACCCGTCCTTGCGGCGGGTGCTTGGAAAAATATTCTACTAATTTGGCGGCAAGTAAGCTGCCCTGAACTTCAGAGCCGTGCAGGGCCGATTGAAAATATACAGAGGGTGCAGCGGGATCCTTCCCTTCAAAGTCGAAAACAGAGATGGACAGGGAGTCACCAGAACTTAACTGCAGAAGCGGCATACTCCAAAACTTCTTCATTTTTTCTCACAATAGGAACGGAGGGGACTCTCATGAGCCGGAGCACAATAGGTTTTCCACTCGCGATCACGCCAGAGTGCATAGCCATAAAACCAGACCAACCGATCCGTTTCGGACATCATTACTTTATCCGGCATTTCTGCGGGTTGAACTCCATTGAGTTCGTAGCACCACCCATAAACTTTCAGTACTCCGGGTTCGGGAAACTCCATACTTGGCTCCCCAACGGGGGTATCGTAGATGGAATTCATTCCCAGGTCTGATCCGATATATGGGATTTTTTCTCGATCAAAAATTTCCACAGAAACTTGTCCAACGGATTTCGCTGCAGACAGTATCAACTCGCCAGAGAACTTTGCCTGATCCACACACGGATCACGAATTTCTAATGTGGCCGCGAATGTAGAAATACTAAGTAGCAAGGATAGTAAAATCATTTGATTGATATAACTCTAAACGGAAAAAATGTCATTTTTCCGCAAAAGATCTACGCAGCTCATCTGCGTATCGTTTGACGACTCGATCCGCCAAGTCGATCTGCCCCGCGTCGGAAAAATGCACTTGATCAATGAACAGGTCTTGTCGATCCGCCAACAGATTACCCTCATCCAGAAAAAAGGAATAAGGATTCAACTGTTTAGTAGGTCCCATTTTTCTGCGCACAATTTCATATCCCCGGTGGACAGCTTGGTCGATCTCTTTCTTTAGGGGCTGCAAAATAAAAAAACATTTTACCTTATTCTGCTCGCAGCGATTAGCGATCCAAAAAACGTTTTCTAGATAAATGTTAGCAATACTTTGGAGGTAACGCTCAACGACCTCGGGATATTTCCGCAAACTGTGACTTTCGGCAAGTATGTTTTCTTCAGTTCTCCGAACTTGGATCCAACGAATGAATCGACTCCAATCCCCTAGCGCGTAGATGAGTCGATACATAGTATCTTCTGAACGAGAATACTCCACCGTCATATTATACGGATCCCCCGGTCTTGCCATAAATTCCAGGTGAGCAAAATCGTTGTAGCCATGCAAAAAGAAAATTGCTTTAGGTCTGGCCGGAAAAATATACAATTCCAAACTGATTCTTTCTTGGGTGGTTACAAAAGCCCGCATGGCCCCAGCCAATACATTAATTTTTTCACTTTTTGTCAGTGCTCGGATTCTAGATTGCAGCGCCGCCGGAAATCGATTTTTATCATCGACTGCTCCATCCCCTAAAGCCGCGGACCCACCCATTACGAACGCCAAGTTTTTTGGATCAGACAATGCAGGCACAGGTTGCCCATCGTAGGTATCCAGCAAATTTGGAAATCTATCTAGCGAAGACTTCACTTCGCTATCGCCCTGGAATACATACACTCCATGTTTCCTTTGATAGCCATAGTCTTCCGCCTTTTGTAAACGCGAAATGGCGCGAAATTCCCCAAAGCCGAGATAGGGATGCAAGTATCTTCCCGCTACAGAAGTAAATCTTTCTGGAAACTGCCAACGGAAATACAATTCACCCGTTAGGAATAAGGAAAAAAGCGAGATGACAGCAATTAACAGACTAGTTTTTACTACTTTCACTTGGGTGATTGTATTCGCATTTCTAAGGAAGAAAAGTCGAAAAATTTCTAGTCATTCTTTTTGAAGTGTTTAGCGAACATCGGTAAGATCACCAAAAGTTCATTTGCTGAGGAATAAATGCCATTCATTACTATCTTGTTACTTATCGTTCTTAGTTCTTGTCAGTCGTTCGTAAAAAAATCCCAGTCCACATCTCCCATTCAGAATCAGTATGAGGCCGATTCCGAAGATCCCCCGATGGAATTAAAAAATCGCCTACGGAAATGGAATCAAACCCAAAGAGTAGAGATCTCTCGCCCATTGGTCACTATTTTGAAGAACGGTAATCTCTTAAAATCCAATCAGGAGGTGCAACTCCTCAACGTGCTCTGCCAAATAGGTGCCGAAAGGGAAGAAGTTGTTTCAAAATGCACCTTTCTAAAAAAGGTAGGAAAGTATTGGCGACCGCTGACCTTACGAGGAGAAATTGCGGAAGAGTTACGCCTTGAGTTATCGCGATTTCCAGTTTCCCAGGGCGATTCTGGCGTTTCCGTTTCGTATCTGCGCTGCCAAAATCGGCAATCGGAGCCGACCTGTGAGCTGGCTATAGATTTGAATTACGAAGGTCCATGATTTCTACCTTCATTTTTTCACTCACCGTCTAGGAGATAACTGTTCCGTCGCGGAACAGTTTTGTTAATTTTACTTAAGAAAATTACCCGCAGAAAATGTGAATAAAATCCACTAATTGGACCAGTAAATTCAATTCCCCATTTCGGCGATAAAGTAAATATGGGAGCCTTTCTTGTACTAATCTCTATCCTCCTTACTCCAGAAATCGCTGTAGCTAAGGGCAGCTGTTTTAACCAGTGCCAGTTAGTGAAAATTGCTAGATCCAACGAATACTCACTCACCTGCGCTTGTGAAAAAAATATCTCCAAGGGTGAGTCAGATTGGCTGGCCGGGAAAAGATCCAGCGAACGAGGGGACTTCCTGAGAAAGAAATTTATCGGCCTGAGAATTTCTGAATATCCGGAGATTGTAAATAATTCTTGTCGATCTCGTGTAAAGAAAGCGGGACCAGAACTGGCAAAAAAGAAATTGGAAATTGCGAATTTGCCAATATGCGACTGCGTTTCCACCTTTCAGCATTTTGCCAAGAAAAAGGTGTGCTGGCGCACCCCCGCAGGCGAGACCCTCTGTGACTACCCTACGGATACCCGCAGCCACCTCGAAAACCCCATTGACCCTACACTCTATGCCTATCAAGTTTGCTTGATTAAAAAAGAAACATTTAAAAAAGCTGATACTTGTCCGGCCAAGCCCTGCGAAGCAAAAGCTCCGGTTTGCCCTGCTGGCACCAGGCTCATGAATCTGGCCGACCCAGAAAGCTGTTGCCCAGTCTTTTCCTGTGAACCATTTGACCAGTCTGTGGAGGAACAATGATATCACAAATTTTTATTCTATTTTTTTCAGTAGTTTCTGTTGAAGCGGAAGACAATCCGTAC
>CAYZLH010000259.1:0-4541 GCA_964478795.1 uncultured Bdellovibrionales bacterium
TGCCCGCAAGCCTCGCGCATCTGGCGCATCTCGTCATAAAGCGCTTGCCAGTTCGCCCGTCGTTTCTCCACAAACTGCTGGGCCTTTTTCAGCTGACTCAAGCCAATGGCCGCTTGCATATCGGTGCCCTTCAGATTGTAGCCCACATTGGAATAGGTATATTTGTGGTCGTAGCCATCGGGCAAAGTGCCGAGCTGCCAGCCGAATCGTTTATTGCAGGTATTGTCTTTACCCGGTTCGCACCAGCAATCCCGGCCCCAGTCACGCATACTCTCAGCTACTTTTCTTAAGCGACCATCCTTCGGCAACACGGCTCCACCTTCTCCGGTGGTGATGTGGTGGGCGGGATAGAAACTTAGCGTAGAAAAATCGCCAAAGGATCCGGCGCGGGCCCAACCATCTTTGGTTTGGATCTCGGCGCCCAAAGCGTCACAGCAATCTTCAATCAGATAAAGATCCTCTTTCGCGCACCATTCGGCGATGAGATCGGCGCGATAGGGATTTCCCAAAGTATGCGCAATGATCACTGCTTTGGTTTTTCCTTTTTCATATCCTCTTTGAATGAGCTCCAGGGTGACGTCCATGGTGGAAAATTCCACATCCACAAACACCGGCTTCAATCCTGTCTGCACCAGCGGATTCACCGTGGTGGGAAATCCCGCGGCCACAGTGATCACCTCATCGCCGGGGCGGAGGCGAGTTTTCTTCATTGTTTCCATCATGGGCGCCGTTAGCGCCGAAACGGCCACGAGATTGGCCGATGAGCCACTGTTCACGAAAAGCGCATTTACTTTGCGGTTCATCCATTTGGGCAATTCCGCTTCGAAATCTTTCCCGAAGCGACCGGTAGTAAGCCAAAGGTCCAAGGAAGCATCGAGCAAGGCCACAAGATCTTCCGAATCCAATACCTTCCCAGAGGGCGGAATATAAGTTTCTCCAGCGATGAAGGGCTTGGGGGAATGTTTTTCAGCAAAGTATTTTCGGGCGAGATCGAAGATCTCTTCGCGTTGGATTGACATAGTCACACCTTATAGTAGGAGCGATACCAGTCCACAAACTTTTTTACGCCCTCTTCCACGGAAGTGGCCGGTTTAAAGCCCACATCCCGCATTAAATCTTCTACGTCAGCATAGGTGGCGGGCACATCGCCGGCTTGCATCGGCAGGAAATTCTTTTCGGCCACCTTGCCCACGGCCTTTTCGATGGCCTCGATATAGCGCATCAGTTCCACTGGCTGGTTATTGCCGATATTATAGATTCGATAGGGCGCGTTGCTTGTGGCCGGGTCGGGAGAATCGCTATTCCACTGGGGGTCCGCCGTGGCGATTTTTTCCGAAACTCGCACCACCCCTTCCACGATATCGTCCACGAAGGTGAAGTCGCGCTTCATTTTTCCGTGATTGAATACGTCGATGGGTTTGCCCTCGAGGATCGCGCGTGTAAATAGAAAGAGAGCCATGTCGGGGCGTCCCCACGGACCATAGACGGTAAAGAAGCGTAGGCCAGTGCAGGGCAGACGAAAAAGATGGGAATAGGTATGAGCCATCACCTCATTAGCTTTTTTGGTGGCCGCATAGAATGAAACGGGGTGATTCACCGAGTGGTGCACCGAGAATGGCATTTTCGTGTTCGCGCCATAAACAGAAGAGGTGGAGGCATACACCAGGTGTTTCACTTCGGTGTGTCGGCAGCCCTCCAAAATATTGGTAAAGCCCGTTAGGTTCGCAGTCACATAGGCTTGAGGATCTTTGAGTGAATAACGCACCCCAGCCTGAGCAGCCAAGTGAATCACCGCATCAAACTTCTCTTTGGCAAACAGCTTTTCCATCCCAGGGCGATCGGCAAGATCCAGTTTCTGGAAAGAAAACTTGGGCAAAGCCTTCAATTGATTGAGCCGGGCCTCCTTTAGGGAAACTTCGTAATAATCATTCAGGTTATCCATCCCCACCACTTCTTTGCCCATCTGAATGAGTCGTTGGGTGGTGTGAAATCCGATAAATCCTGCGGCCCCGGTCACTAGGTATTTTTGCAGTTTTGCCATGGGGGTAGTTTAGGGGAAAATCCACAGCAACGTAAGGGAATTATTTGGCGCATTATTTGGCGCAACTCCAGCGCTCTAAACGATAACTTTTGGCAAATCGCCCTGCGAAAGCCGTCTCCGTAGCCGAGCACCCGGCCACGGCGACCACACGGCCCGGCAGTGGGCACATGGCCTGATCGAAAAACACCCACTTCCCATCGAGATCATTGGCGGCGTAAGAGGTAATTTCTTTCGTTTGAATAGAAGTTCCGGCCATTTCCTGCAGATACCGGCGCAGGGCCACCGTGCCTTCGGCGCAGGGCAAATGGATTTCCACTATCCCCTTGGTCTGCCATTCCCCCGCTCGCTCCACTATTTTTCCCAAATCAGCCAAGCGACCAAACATGGTGTAGGAGCGGTACCCACCGACGGCTAGCGCAAACAAACAGAGCGGCAAGATCCACCACATGCGCAATTTTTCCGGAAACATTCGCCAAGCTATCAGCGCAAAAATTACGCAAAAGATGGGTCCCACCACGGTTTGGATGTAACCGGTAATTCCCCATGGCAAAAAGACAGTTAGAAAAGCTAAGGTGCCCACTGCTGGCGTGAAGATCCATGGCTGACGAAAAAACTCTCGGCGAATCAGAATACTCACGGCGAAAATCCCTAATCCGCCCACAAACATGGCCCCATCCAAACGTTTCAGATTGGGCACTACTTTCGCGAGGGAATACGAGTTCGCCGTATATCCACCATGGGAAGAAATGTAGGCGAAAAATATTGTTGCCGCTACTAACGCCAAGGAATAGATCCCGGTATAAACCCAGCGCTCTTTCTTTGCCACCAAACTCGGGTGCCAAAATATTACCCAAACACCCATGGAAAAATAAATGATGAACGAGGCTTTTGCTAAAACGCCGCCCACACAAAACAGCAAGGCAAGAGCCAGATGTTTTCCCGTCACTCGATCGCGGGACAGAATGTATAAAGACAAAAATCCAAAGAGCAGGATCATCTTCTCCTGCAGCGACGGGTGCTGGAACAGATCATAAAGGTAGAAAAAGGATCCAAAAAAGAGCAGCGAAATGCCGACAGGAACCGCTAATAATTTCTGCCAAACTTTCGCCCCCAACCAGAGCAAACCGAAACACAAAATGGCGTTCCAGAGAAACAACAACCATGGCTGCGAAAATGGAATGGGTGCATAGAGGAAAAAGATCATCAACGGGTTGGTGGGGCGAAACATTCCCCAGCTCAAATCGGCTAGGGCATATTTCCAGCTATAGGAAAGTATCCCGGTATTTTTCATGTCCGGAACCACGGTGAGCAAATTGTAGTGATCGTCCATGAGGCCAAAATACGGCCGCAAAAAACAGATTCCAGCCAACACCAAGGCCAGCAAAATCCCGAGAGCGGCGCGGACAGCAATGCCTTCCCACTTTTTCAAATTTCACCGCCCCCTTTAATATGCTGCATCCTAGTTCAACTAGGCCGAAAAAGAAACCTTGGCCAAAGGCTTAGACGATAGCTCGACAAGCTCTGGACCAGTGGGTCGACTTGACCACTTCAATTGCATTTTCCGGGGGTTTGTAGGAACATCGCAAATCATTATTTGATCGATAGTCTTGGCGCATCATGGCTGTCAGAAAAGGATTCGCAAGTGATTGGCGTAGGCACATTTCGCACAACTGCAAAAGCTCGAGCATACATCAATGATGTTTTAGATTCAGAACGCCTCTCCTACGGACCGTATACCCAAAAATTTGAACGAGTATTTGGTAGCGCTCACGATTGCCGCTTTTCCATCATGACGGCCAGTGGCACCTGCGCTTTGATGATTGCGCTGGCTGCCTTGAAGAATCGCCACGGCTGGGCCGATGGCGATGAGGTTTTGGTACCCGCCGTTACGTTTATCGCCACCTCCAATATCGTGCTTCAGCTAAACATGAAGCCAGTCTTTGTAGATGTTGAGCCCACCTATTACGAAATCGACCCGAAAAAAATTGAAGCGGCGATCACACCCCGCACACGGGCGATCATCCCGGTCCATCTCTTTGGCTGTCCTTGCGACATGGATCCAATTTTGGAAATTGCCAAAAAGTACAATTTGAAAATGGTGGAAGATTCCTGTGAAACCATGTTTGCCCGCTATAAGGGTCGCTCGGTGGGCTCCTTTGGTGATGTGGGTTGTTTTTCCACTTATGTGGCGCACATTTTGATCACCGGTGTGGGCGGATTGTGCACCACCAATGATCCCGATCTCGCCGTCAATATGCGTTCACTCATGAACCACGGCCGCGACTCCATCTACATCAGCATCGACGATGATAAAAACAAATCCAAAGAAGAGATGCAGTTGATCATTCAACGTCGCTTCAAATTTATTCAAATGGGCTACAGCTTCCGCGTTACTGAGATGGAAGGCGCTCTTGGCCTCGCCCAATTTGAAGAACACGAAGAGATGATGAAGACCCGCCGAGAAAATGGCCGCTTCCTCATCGAACGTCTCTCTCCGTTT
>CAYZLH010000260.1:0-968 GCA_964478795.1 uncultured Bdellovibrionales bacterium
GCGAAAGCGCAATGGGTTGCATGGATCCGATCATGATCATTTCTTGATCGCCGGGCGAAGTGAATACATACCCATGAGGAAATACTTCATAGAAAGTGGCGAGAATGCTCTTCAATACCTCGGGATTCATATTGTAAAGATTTAGCCACTGGGAAAATACCCCCTGTGGTTTGAGGTTTTGCTGAACCGTAAGAAAAAATTCTTTCGTAAATAAATTCGCTACACCAGCCAACCACGAGTGCGACGGTTGGGAGACAATGAAGTCGAACTTTGGCAAACGTTTGGACGCCAAGAGATAGCGAGCATCTTCAATTTGCAGATCGAGATTTTTCCTTTGCAGAATCGGATTTTTCTTTTGGTAGACAAAATCCGCGGCCTGCAAAATTCCCTCTTCTAATTCGGCCACCACTACTTTTTCTAGATGAGAGGCGGTCAAGAAATCCACTGTATAACCGCCACCATAACCCACCACAAAGGCGGACTTCGGATTCCGCGAAAAGGCAAAGGGCAGAAAACCCAACAAAGCTTCGTATTTTGGCAAAATGTCTAAATTCTCTCGGTCATAAATAGATTCATTGAGCCCGTTCGTCTTTAGGCGGAAATAGTTTTTATATTGAGGGCCATCATTGGGATCGTGGCTAAGACTGATAATTCCCGTTTTTCCTTCCACGATGATTTGAAATTCTTCGCGATTGTAATCACTTTGCAAAAGTGCTTTCGCTTGTTTGGCGTTCACGGGATAGGCATTGCGCAAAATATTTTCAAACTGAAGCTTGGGCAAAAACGGCAAAAGAACGAACAGCGCTAGGTAAGCAACTCGCATGTTCCGCATTGGCCAGGATAAATACGCGCCGCTAAGGAGAATTAGCAAAGTAGCCAGGAGAATACTATTTCCGGAGCCGATCCAAGGAAGCAAGATGAGCCCGGTGAAGCTGGAACCCAAAATTGAACCGACGGTATTGATGGCG
>CAYZLH010000260.1:978-4539 GCA_964478795.1 uncultured Bdellovibrionales bacterium
TTTCCAGTTTCCCGGGCCAGATCGCCAGAGGTGGCGTGCAGACGAATGGCTAAGGGAAAAAGCGCGCCCAACAGGAGTCCGGGGGGAAACAATACCATAGTGGCCAAAAGAATTTTTAACGAGAACCCACTGATCCAAGGGATCGAGCTAACGGCGTAAAGCTGGACGATCGGCAAATAATTTAATGCCAGCGACGTAAAGAGAAAGCTGAGAATCGTGGTGAAGAAAAGATAGTAGAAGGACTTTTTTAAATTGCGCAAAAATGGAAAAACTTGGTGAAGGATCAAGGATCCTAAAGCAATCCCTAGAAGGAAGAGCGCCAGGAGCAGACTTAATCCATAAATATTGGAGCCTAGGAAAATTCCCAAATATTTATTCCAGATCACTTCGGCGGATAGCGAAGAAAATCCAGTAACAAATAATACGAGCGGAATTCCGCGAATTGTTTCAGTTGGCTTGTTCGTTTCAAGGGAGGTTTTCGGCCACAAATTGATGCTCTTTTGTAAAAGAAATGACCCAGCGAAAATTACGAGGGTCATTCCACTGGCGAGAAGGTTGGAGTACTCAACGCCAAAATTGGGAATGAAAAGAAATCCGGTGGCCAAAGCACCTAGGGCGGCACCGAGCGTGTTAATCCCGTAGAGAAGACTTAGCTTTTTCCCGTTTTCTAACGGAGAATTCGCGAACGATTCGAGGAGAATCGGCAGGCTGGCGCCCATTCCAACCGTGGGTGGTAGCAGGAAAAGTAGCACCAAGAAAAATTTTACGAGGGTGCCAACGAAAGACACACTGGAAATGGGAAACAGCGACAATAAGTCGTGAAAGCGAAAGAATATCGGTAATAGCACAAGGGCATAAAGACCGATGGCTAGCTCAATTTTTCCGTAGAAAAAAATGGGGGCACGTATTTTTTTGGCATAGGTTCCCGCTAGCCAGCTTCCCAGGGCTAGTCCGCCAAAGAAGATTCCCAAGACAATGCTCATTGCCGAAGAGGTGGAGCCTACGCCTAAAGAGAGAACACGAATCCAGAGGGTCTGAAAAATCAGGCTGGTAAACCCAGAGAGAAAGAAAATTGCGGCTATCCAGAGATAAGGCATAGTTAGGAGTTACTTCACTTTATTAGGAAACGCTAAAAAAAAGCCGGACGGTGTTGGGAACCGTCCGGCTTAGGGTTGTTTTTGTTCGATCAAAGTTTGTTAGCGGTCGTAGACTCAAATCCGTTATTTCCCGGTAACCAAGGCATTGGCATGGGTCGCGGACGGAAAGGGTCGTCGCCATTTCCAGGATTTCCCGGCATTGGCATCGGCCGCGGTGGGAACGGATCGCCCCCGCCACCGTCACCAGGGTTTCCCGGCATTGGCATGGGCCGCGGTGGGAACGGATCGCCCCCGCCACCATCGTTACCAGGGTTTCCCGGCATTGGCATTGGCATCGGCCGTGGTGGTTCCGGCATTGGTGGCTGAGGCATTGGCATCGGCCGCGGTGGTTCCGGCATTGGCGGCTGAGGCATTGGCATCGGCCGAGGTGGTTCCGGCATTGGCGGCTGAGGCATTGGCATCGGCCGTGGTGGTTCCGGATTTGGCGGCTGAGGCATTGGCATCGGCCGAGGTGGTTCCGGCATTGGCGGCTGAGGCATTGGCATCGGCCGTGGTGGTTCCGGATTTGGCGGCTGAGGCATTGGCATCGGCCGTGGTGGTTCCGGCATTGGCGGCTGAGGCATTGGCATCGGCCGAGGTGGTTCCGGATTTGGCGGTTGAGGCATGGGCATCGGACGCGGTGGTCGTGGCGGCTCTGGTTCGCCAGGTCCAGGCATTGGCATCGGCATTGGTCGCACTTCGTTTTCGCACTGACCACGACGAGGATTCCACCATTGGCCCGGAGGGCACACTGGATTTGGTCGTCGCGGAACGCAGCGGCCTAATACTGGATCGTAGATGGTTCCGGGACCGCAGATCGTGCTGCGCGGAATGCAGCGGCCGCGATTTGGATCCCAAACTTCATTGGGTCCACACTGACGAGGTCGGTCGCCGGGCACGCAACGATCTAAGCGGTGATCCCATTTCCAGCCAGGAGCACAGCCGCGGGGAATATTTACGCAACGTTGGCGTTCCCAGTCCCAGCGTTGACCGGGTCCACAAGAGCGTTCCGGATATTTCCATTCGCATCGTTGGGTAAACCAATTATATTTAAATCCTGGGGGGCACGTATACGGCAGACGAACGCACCGGTTGTGAAAGTTGTCCCAGCGATAGTTGATGGGGCAACGGGGATAGGAGCTGCGTACGCAGGCATCGATAAATGGATCGTAATGATAGCCCGGTCCACAGCGTAGGCTGGGCGGAGGTGCTGGGTAGGGCACGCAGGCATCGCGATCTGGATCATAGTAGGTACCTGACGGACACGAAATTACGCGATCTTGTACACAATAGCCCAGGTCGCGATCGTAGTAGTAGCCGGGAGGGCAAGAGTAGTTACGATCTTTTTCTTCGATAGAAATATGAAATTGACGAGCGTGTTCGGCACCAAAAGTATCACGTAAGAGAATCGCGAATCGCGCCAGGCCAGCCGAGGGAAATTTTCCTTTTACGGAAAAGTAAGAATGCTCGGTGCGATGGAGGACTTGTAAGCCCTCAGGAAGATTTTCGGCATCGAGCACTTCGCCAACATATTGTCCGCCCGGAGGCACAGTGATGAAGATTCTTTCTTGGTAAGTTTCATTTTCTACAGCGTCGCTGAGTTGGGAAGTTTTGGAGAAACGGGGAATTTGTAAGCTTAGATCATCGGCGGAGGCGAAGCAGATCTCTTCGGCCATTTGTTTGCCATTTTGGTTGGCGGAAAGTGTGAAGCACCAAGTGCCTGTAAATTTTGGGGTCCCGAAGAGCAGCGCTTGTGGGGCTACGGTATCTTCTAATTCAAGGCCAGGGGGCAAATCCCAAGCTTGCCACTCTACGGGTGAGCCATCGGGAAAACTGATGGCCACTGTAGATTCCGTATATTGACCGTAGGAGACGCTGAGGTCTTCTTCGTCATACAAAAAATCGCCGGTACTGCTGGTCGATTCAGTGGCTATTCGAGCTTTCCACTCGGCCTCAATGGTTTCCCAGTTGGCAAAACCGAGTCCGGAAAATAACGTTAGGCATAAAAGCCAGATGGAAAGTTTCATTGGGGTCCCTCCGAAAAAAAAGCGCTTGATTGCCGGTAAAGCAATGGAGATGCCAGGTTTCGAGCGCTCTAAGTGAGGAAAAAGCGCATTCCTGGAAAAAAATAAGAGTAAGCGGCAAAACGACACCGCGAATACTGTAAATTATCTTAACTCAAAGCGTTACTATTTCTTGCCCAAAAACGGGTACCCAAAGTGCGTGGGCGGGCAAAACGTTTCCTTCACTGTTCGCGGCGAGGTCCAGCGGATCAAGTTGAGGAGCGATCCGGCCTTATCATTGGTGCCGGAGGCGCGGGCGCCACCGAAAGGCTGTTGGCCCACTACGGCGCCAGTGGGTTTGTCATTAATATAGAAGTTTCCAGCGGAGTGTTTGAGCTTTTCTGCGGCCCTCGCAATGATTT
>CAYZLH010000261.1:0-4538 GCA_964478795.1 uncultured Bdellovibrionales bacterium
GCCACAGTGATAAAGCGCATTCCCGCACCAGTTCTGGATGCGGGAACCTACAAGAGAAATTTTCTCGTATCTCTAGTGATCGAACGGAATTACAAATCAATACTTCCGGTAGCGGTAATGCTATTGGTCCGTTCGTAAAGGAACTTTGGGGTCGCTCTTATGTTTCGATTATTGGCCAAAATGGTTTGAACTACTCGCGCGGATTGGTGGTTCCCGATAAGACCCAACCACTCAGCCTCAGCTTGCCGAATGGTCAATACAAAATTTATGCTGTGGGCTGGGATGGTGACTTTGGTGGCCCTTGCGCGAATCCGAACAACTGTTATCCCGTTGAAGGTCAGGCCTATTGTAGTAACCCGAATGGAATTCTCATTAATCTTACCGGCGGAAGCACTTCTATTAACATTAATCTCACTGCAGCTTCTTGCAGCTTTACGACTGCGACTGTCTTTACCGGAGGCCAGGCCGCGACCACGACGATTAAACCAACTTCAGTAAAAGTTTGCGCCACGGGCGATACTTTGCCTACTTGCACAGCTCCGGGGGCCTCTCACGATGTGCAGATGGAGCTTTTAGAGTATGAGAAGATTGATGGCCAGCTCAACATCAATGAACAAAACTCGCTTTCCCATGGCTGCGCACCTTCGGTGAATAACACAGGATCCAATACTTCGAAGAATCCACCCACTGGTTTTCCCTTTGTTTCAAGATTTCGCTTATACCCTGCCGGCAGTAGCTGCAATTCGGGGTTCACAAGAACCTTTCTATTCAGCTTTGGCTTAACAAATTACACTTCGGCTCCTGGGGCTTCCTTTGCCTATTATGACTACAGCAACGCCACCAGTGCCTATACTTTGTTGCTGCTGAAGGAATAGTGATATCCGACCTAAGTCGTTACAACTTTCGAGACAAAAAACTAATTTTATGTGCGTTTGTAATTTCTCGAATTGGACAGTCCTAAAATTCTGTTACCTAAATAACTCCCCAATATCCCAAGTACCAAAACCGGTAGGTAGTGCCAAAGGAGAGTGTGTAAAGCGCCATCATTGTGACAAATAAACTGCGTGCCCAGTGAACCCAGGGCTCCTAATCCAAGAAACGCAAAAAAACTCGTTTTCCATCCATCTAAGACAGCAGCTCTCCGTAAAAGAAATAGTAAAATGGCCCCCGGCACAAATGCTAAAACCAGAATATCTCGAATACAACCCCATCCGAATTGAAAGGGATCGTGCTCAAGAAAATAGAGAGAATACCCAAAATAAACAAAGAATAGGATTAGGGTCATCAGAGGAATCCAAAGAATTTTACGACTCCGAGATCCTGGTACACTCAATAAAAAAGCAGACAAGGAAGAGGCCAGACCTAAAATCATGGTCAATACGCCATGAATCTGAAAGGACGGTCGAGCAGATGCACTTTCCAAGTCGTCCCGGAGACCCAAAAATAGAACGCCCACAGCCAAGCAAAAAAATACAACGACAAGCCAGCGGAAAAATCGAAGCCAAGGAGGAGGAAGAGCTGATACCGGATTACCTTCTTTTGTTAAGTCTTGAATCAGATCGTCCCTATTCATTTTCTCTCCCCTTGAATCCACAGACGCAATTTTTCGTAGGCACGAGAAGCTGCCACTTTCACGGCGCTCTCGCTCAACCTCAGTTCTTGGGCCACATCTTTTACGGATCGATCTTTCAATTTCATTTGTTCCACAATAAATCTTTGCTTTTCTGGCAACTGCTCCATCCCTTTCATCAAGGTTTGCATATCCAATTCAAGCTCGTCACTGGATACCAGCTCAATGTCAAAATCCTTTTCTATCCAAGGGATCTCGTTTTTCCGTTTCCTCTTTCGCAAATGATCGATGGCCCTATTTTTTCCGATAGCGAACAACCAAGGAAATAGAGGGCGAGACGAATGATACGTGTGCCTAGCATGGTGAATGGCCAGCAAGGTCTCTTGAACCACATCTTCCAAATCACTTCCAGAAATGTATTTTCTTAGGGACCTTTCCAAAAGACCTCCTGCCTCCTTTAAAAAGAGATGATAAGAATCACGATTCCCACCCTGGGCCTCCAAAAAGAGCTTTTTTAAACTATCCTCAGTTTTTTCACGCATTGTTCTTCGTTTTGCTCTTCTCTATATGAGTACGATTCCGTCAGAAAAAAGTTACAAAAAATGTAACTTTTAGAAAACTCCTTCGTATTCAATATAGAACAATCATTTCTTACTAACAAATTCGAAAGGAATATCATGAATTTATCGTTTTTTAGCAAAGGTCTACTTCTTACTTCCCTCTTGGTTCCAGGCTTTGCCGCATACGCTGGAGACTGGAAGCCCTACTCTGATCTGGCCTTTAAAGAGGCTCAATCTAGTGGCAAGAGCATCGCCTTAGACTTTCATGCCACCTGGTGCCCAACCTGTAAAAAACAAAAGGCAGTTTTAGAGGACTTATCAAAAGAGAAGGAATTTGATTCCCTGGTGGGTTTAGTGGTGGATTACGACAATTCAGACGAGCTGAAAAAGAAGTTGAATGTGAAAAAGCAATCTACGCTCATAGTGTTCAAAGGAGAGAAAGAGAAGGGAAGAGCCATGGGAATTACTGATAAGGAAGAGGTTAAATCTCTATTAAAAAAGGCCAACTAAATGACCTCCTTCTTCTTTAGTTTTCTGGCCGGAATTCTTACGGCCTTTTCACCTTGTGTTTTACCAGCGCTCCCCCTAATCGTGGGGAGCGCGTCTCAAGAACACAAACTAGCACCACTTTTTTTGGCTTTCGGCCTAGTTGTTTCTTTCACCGGAATCGGAGTTCTTCTGGCCAGCTCTGGAAGCGTTTTCGGTTTCGATGGCAATAATATTCGAGTGATTTCTGCTTCAGCTTTTGTGTTGATCGGTTTGATTTTAGTCGTTCCTCGGTTGCAGAGTTTTGTTCAGAGTGCACTTCAGCCAATAGCAAATTTTGGCAATCATAAATTAGCAAAATTTCAGTTCCGTGGAATTGGTGGACAGTTCTTCTTGGGAATTTTGTTGGGTTCCGTTTGGAGCCCTTGTGTGGGCCCTACTTTAGGGGCAGCAATATCATTAGCCTCGCAGGGACAACAATTGGTTTTTGCCACAATTACAATGTTGGTGTTTTCAATTGGTGCGTCGACGCCTCTTTTGTTTTTAGCCTATGGATCAAGAAAGATTTTCCTCTCTCGTCGACCGCAAGCACTGCAATTTGGCAGAGCTGGAAAGTACGTAATGGGTTCGTTACTTCTTGTCGTAGGAACGGCGATCCTTTTCGGTTGGGATAAAGGAATCGAAGCGAAACTTTTAGAGTGGCTTCCAGACCAGTGGGTGCATTGGATTTCGTATTTTTAAGCGAAAGAAAGGTCAATAAATACATTTTTAGCAATGATCTATTGAATTGTTATAATGGCTTTTTTTAAAAGAAATTCTATCTCAGTGGCAAGAAAATCTGCTTCCTCTTTGTCGCAATTTGCCGAGCTTACCAGAAAAATTTTATGAACTCCAAGTGCCTCTCTTTGTGTTCTATTTCTTGGATAGATTTCTAACAAGTCGTTCTGCCGCTGAGCTACTCTCTGCGGTAAAACACACACTAATTCCCCTGAGGCCGCGGCATGTCTCAGGGTTTCAAAACTATCGCTAAGAATGGAGGGCTTTTCTTCTTGTTGTCGCAGGAATTTGGAAAAATACCTTGGTAGTCCATCTTTTCCCGGGGCTAAGGAACCTAGGCCAAATTTCTTCACCGCCGACCAACCCATTTGCGCTATTTCAAAATTTTTCGATACATAAAATCCTAGCCGATCCTCTCCCACTGTCTTGAAATAAAAACGATCCAAATCATCAATTTCGGTAATGAGAGCGGAACACAATTCCCCTTTTCGCAGCATTGTAAGGAGCTGTGCTGTTCGATGGATGTGCATGCTCAATTTTAACTTTGGCATTTTATCACGAAGTCGATGGAGGAGCCCCGGTAGGATATGCATGGCGATACTTTCATAGGCGCCAAAGTTAAGCCAAGAAATTTGGGGAGTTGGATTCCTCAGATCAGAGAGCTGAGAAAAAGCGGCGAATGCCGGTCGAACGACTTTTAAAATTGCCTCCGCATCAGCGGTGGAAACGATTTCCCCACGATTGCGGATAATAAGAGGCTTGCCCACACTTTTCTCAAGGCTGGTTAGGGCTTGGGAGATCGCCGATGGCGTTACTTTCGCTAACTGGGCGGCCCCTTTCAGGCTACCTGCTTGAAGGATCAGGTCTAAGATCCAAAGTTTCTTAATTTGATCAACATTGAGCTCTGCCTTTTGGTATCATGCACCCCCGATTTTCACAAACTAACATTCTCCTTGCTTAGCGGGATCGTGAAAAGTCGTCAAGTCGGAGAAATTGAATTTTTTTCTTTGCGAACCGGTCCTGGGGGCTGTCTCGTAAATTAGAAATACTTAATTATAAATGTAGATTAACTAATGATTACTATACCTTAAAAATATTGCAATTTCTTCATGTGATCTTGTTTTTATAATTGTAGGATGATACAT